>JBLIFI010000200.1:0-8212 GCA_047633715.1 Flammeovirgaceae bacterium | reverse complement strand
ATGGATTCAAGATTGCTGTAAATATCTTGAACATTGGTAGAATCAAACTTTCTGCATCTGCTTTAGGAGCTTGTAAAGAAGTAATTACTTGGGCTACGAATTACGCCAACGAAAGAAAGCAATTCGGAACTGCAATTGCCAATTTCGGGGCAATCAAGCACAAATTAGCCGAAATGGCAACTCGTACTTGGGCTTCTGAATCTGCGAATTTCAGAGCTGGACAAGATATTGACGATAAAATTGCCGATTTAATGGCAAGTGGAATGCAAGAAGAAGAAGCGAAGTTGAAAGGAGTTGAGCAATTCGCGATTGAATGTGCAATTACTAAAGTGCACGGTTCTGAGGTATTGGACTATGTAGTTGACGAAGGTGTTCAGGTTTATGGTGGAATGGGATTCTCGGAAGATGCGCCAATGGCTGGAGCTTACCGTGATGCCAGAATCTGTAAAATCTACGAAGGAACAAACGAAATCAACCGAATGCTTTTGGTTGGAATGGTATTGAAAAGAGCTTTCAAAGGCGAATTGGACGTGATGGGACCGGCTGCAGCAGTTGGAAAAGAATTGACAGGCGTTCCTTCTTTCGAGAGCATTGACGCTTCTGTACCTTTCGCAAATGAGAAAGATGCTTTGAAGAAAATGAAAAAAGCACTTTTGATGATTGCTGGAAAAGCCGCGCAAACTTTCGGACCTAAATTGAACGACCAACAAGAAATTTTGATGAGCGTTGCTGATATGGCAATTGAAATCTACGTAGCTGAATCTGCAATTTTACGTGCAGAGAAATTAGGAAGCATCAAAGGAGAAGAGGCGACTAAACAACAAGCTAATATGGCGAAATTGTACCTCTATAAAGCAATGGATATTGTGAACAACAGCGGGAAAGAAGCAATCGTTTCTTTCACTACTGGAGATGAGCAAAAAGTGATGTTGATGGGATTGAAGAGATTCACTAAGCTTTCTGAAATGATAAACGTAGTGGCTGTCAGAAGAGAAATTGCTGACACTATGATTGCTGAAAACAAGTATGCTTACAACTTCTTGTAGAAAATAAATTAGCTAATTAACCATCGGCAAGGTCGTTGACCATTGCCGAGATTTTTTTTGTTCAGTTCGCCAATTCAGTATTTCACAAATTCGCCAATTCCCAAATGAATCCAATCGTAAGTGCATTTACCAAAATTGAGAAATTACCCACTTTCATGCAGAGTTGGGCGAAGGATTTTGCGCTGAAGAAAACAGTTCCTTATGTGGCAACTACGGGAGTGAAGTTTGAGAAAACGGAGAAAAATGAATGGATTGCAAGTATTAAGAATAAAAGGAAAGTAGGAAACCATTTAAAGCAAATTCATGCTGGGGCAATGATTGTGTTGGCGGAATCTGTTTCGGTTATGCTTACCGCCATGAATATGCCTTCTGGCAGAGTTCCATTGGTAAAAACAATTCATGCCGATTTTGTAAAACGCTCTACTGGAAACATGCGAGCTTCGGCAAAATTGACCAATGAGCAAATTCAGTTCATCCAAGACAATGAGAAAGGCGAGTTGGAAATTGTGGTAGAAGTTTTTGATGAAGCTGATGTGCAACCCATTTTGGTAACAGTTACTTCAGCTTGGATTCCTAAAAAGAGAAAATAATTAGTAAATGTGAGAATGAGCAAATTTGTAAATAAAGTACTGTATTCCATAGTTTAATGCTTCAAAAAGGAACTTTAGAGAAGAAATTGAACAGAAATCAAATATGGAATCACAACAAGCTAAACTTACTATTTTGCTATTCTACCAATTTGCTATTTGAAGACAATATGTTTGAGTTTTAAAGTTGATATAGCAGTTTCGGGAAAGTTTCTTTCCTGCCACTCTTCAAAGAATTGATAGACTAAGGTAAGGTTATCAATCAAACTAAGTCCCAGTCGGAAACGATTGGGACTTTTTTATTCAACTTCTATATAAATAGATTTTTTTGACTCTCTAGCTAAGCTATAAGCTTCTTTTACTGTCTCGAAATCACCAGGAATCCATAACCAGTCGAGGTTTGCATCAAACTGATGATATGGATGTTCTATTTTAAAATGTGAACTAAATACGATTTCCTTTAGCATGTTCAGATTAACTTCTTCGATTTTTTTAGTAATACTGCATACATCTTTCAAAGAATGAAACTTTCCATGGGCAATCTCTAAATTAGAATTCTTCAAAATTTGATTGTTTATTATAAATATTGAAGGAATCCAGTACTTTGAAGTACAAAAGGTATTGGGATTATAGTAAGCGTCTCCTTCTTCAACAAGTTTTAGATTATCATCTAAAAAATCTGATAATTCTTCATTTGAATATTCAACATTCTTGAATTCTTCTTCATCAACAAGATGAAAAGTGCAGTATACGCCCATGTCAATTTATTATTTAGTTTTTTTTGATTCTTTTAGCAAAATAGTATTGAGAGTACTCAATACCATTCTACAAGTGATTCTAGCATTTATCTTGATGCTAGAATGAATCCCAAAAGAGCCAAGAAAAAAGGAGCTCTACCAGAATAAACTGATGGAACTCCTTCTTAACTCTAAGCTTTAGCTTGCCTATTTAGCATAACCTACGGCTCGCATTTCCCGAATTACAGTTACCTTAATTTGTCCTGGATACTGCATTTCCCCCTCAATTTTTTGTGCAATATCGAATGAAAGTTGCCCAGCGTATTGGTCAGTTACATGTTCCGCATCTACCATCACACGTAATTCACGTCCTGCTTGCATCGCAAAGCATTTTTTGACGCCTTTGAATGAAAGAGCCAACTCTTCCAAGTCATTCAAGCGTTGCATGTAGGACTCCATCATCTCTCGCCTTGCACCAGGTCTTGAACCTGAAATAGCATCACAGGCTTGAACTAATGGGGCAATCATACAAGTCATTTCAATTTCATCGTGGTGAGCACCAATCGCATTGCAAACATCAGGATGTTCACCATATTTCTTAGCCAGTTCCATTCCGATAATAGCATGAGGCTTTTCAGGCTCTTCATACCAAACCTTACCAATATCATGGAGAAGACCTGCTCTTTTCGCCATTTTAGTTTTCAAGCCCATTTCAGAAGCTAAAGTGGCGCAAAGCGTGGCGACTTCTCTGGAGTGCTGGAGTAAATTTTGTCCGTAAGAAGAACGGAAACGCATTCTGCCAACCATTTTCACTAATTCTGGGTGGAGCCCATGAACTCCTAAATCAATTACTGTACGCTCTCCAATTTCAGTAATTTCCTCCTCAATATCTTTCTGTGTTTTGGCAACCACTTCCTCAATTCTCGATGGGTGGATTCTACCATCGGCAACTAGTTTCTGTAAAGACAACCTTGCCACTTCTCTTCTCACAGGATCATAACCTGAAATAACAATTGCTTCTGGAGTATCATCCACAATGATTTCCACACCTGTTGCAGCCTCCAAAGCACGAATATTTCGCCCTTCTCGCCCAATAATTTTTCCTTTTACATTATCGGAATCTAAGTTGAAAACAGATACGCAGTTCTCTATGGCGTGCTCTGCGGCAGTTCTTTGAATGGCAGTAATAACCAGTTTTTTGGCCTCTTTACTAGCAGTCAATTTCGCCTCATCCATAATTTGCTTAATGTGCGAAGAAGCTTTGGTTTTTGCTTCGTCTTTCAAAGCATCAATCAGTTGGTCTCTGGCTTCATCGGCACTTAGGTTGGCAATTCGTTCCAGTTTGGAAACTTGTCCCAAACGCATCTCTTCTGCTTCTTGAATCTTTTTATCAAGCACAACCATTTGCTTTTGCTTGTCTTCTTCCAATTGGTTGAGCGAGTTTTGCTTTTGCTTGGTCGATTCTTGGAGTTTAGCTAAATCTACATCTTTTTGCTTTTGCTTTTGTTCTTGTTGTCTTAATCGAGTTTCTAACTGCTTGAGCTTATTTTCATTGGTAATCAACAAGTTACGTTTTCTTTCACTTTCCTTGTCAAAGCTTTCCTTGAATTTCAATCTTTCTTCTTTGACCTCTAGGAGCTTTTGATCTTTTAGGTTTTTTGCCTCTATTTCGGCACTTTTCAGAATTCTTTGCGCTTGTTGCCCAGCGTCTGTTTCCATTTGGGCAAACATTTTCATCAGCAGAAACCTGCCAATTGCCACTCCCACCGCAAGGGCGATTATGGCTACTAATATATAATTTATCATTATTGAAGTATTTAGGAAATTTGAAAAAATACAACCCAACTATTTAGTTGAATTGGGGCTTCCTAAAACTTGGGAAAAGGAAATGAAGCAAGATGAAGGCATCTAGCTTGCGAGGGGAGTTTATTTTGGCAAGTGCGAGTCGAGTATTTGCTCCATTTCGGTTACTTGCTTTTGATTTTGTTCTGTTGCTTCTGAGAGTTTCAGACTTTCCACCGTGGCATCAAAAGCTACCATTGCCAATAAATCTTGCCTGTCCATAATGCGAGATTTCTTTTGGAGGTTTTTGATGCGTTCATTGAGTACTTTAGATGCCCTCCTTAATAAAGCCTCTTGGTGAGGCTGTATTTTGAGCATATACTCTTTGTCGGCTATTTTTATTTTAATTTGCTGAAAATCAGTCATATAATCAATGCCTTTCGGCCAAACAAAACAGTAGAAAACTACCTTACAATGCTTTATTCAAGAAATTAATACAATTGTCAATTTCCTTAATATATGTGTCAATCTTATCTTTCAATTCTTCTTTCGCCTCGTTTCCGTCTGCCACTGAACTTACAATTTTACTAATTTCTTCTTGATATTGAAAGCCTTCGAGTTCTATTTTTTGCGATTTTACAGTTTCCTTCAACTTCTTATTCTGCAATTTTACTTTTGCCAACTCACTTTTGTTCGCCACAAACTCCTCCAATAGCAAGTTTAGCTTGCTTTGTAGCTGATTTAGCTGGAGTTTTTGGACTTCTATGTTTTCCATCTAGTTAATTGGTGGATTTGCGAATTAGTGAGTTGGCGAATTGAAAAATCAAATTATAACTGCTTTAGATTTTTTTTCTACGCTTCATCTTCAATTGCTTGAATGATTTTGTTGATTTCCCCACCTTGCGACTTCCCAATCAAATAAATTAGCAAGCCTAATACTGCAACAATCAGACCGCCAATGGGAGAGAAAATTATAGAGATCACTCCCAGAATACAAACTATTGCCCCTGCCAAAGTAGCAACATCAACAAACTCCACATTGGTTTTAATTCCCTTTTTTTTAGCTTTCTTCTTCAGTTTTTTCTGTATTCTGTAAGCCAGCTTCAATGCTTTTTTCTCTTGTATAGATTGTGCTAAAAATTGCTTCTGATCTACAGATTCTGCAATCTCCAACCCCAAAACACTTGTTTGGATTGGAAAGCTGGATCTTGCCACTAAACTCTCGCTCTGGAAAGCAATAAATAAAATCAAAGGTATAAAAAATTTCATCTTGTCGGATTTTTAGCACGATATGCTGTTGATTGTTCTAACTTATTATCAAGAAAACAAAATAGACTTGAGTAGTCTCTCTTGTGGAACATTTTTTTTGATTTCAAAACGATTTGCCCCAAAATTGCACAACTTCCTAATTAACTCAAATTTTTAAGCGAGTGAATGTTTTGTTAAGCCATCATTTTGGAAGCTTTATTGCACAACTTTTTTTAAAAAAAAAATCGTATTTTACATGAATAGTGTTTGGATATAGCGTCTTTCTGCTAATTTTCTACATTATTTACGGGTATAAAATTTTTAGACAACATTTTACAAAAAATCAGAAAATGAAAAAAATTACACTTCTCTTCTCAATGGGTCTTTTTATGGCAATTTCGGTAATGGCGCAGTCCACTTCTCCCATCGGAGTTTGGAAAACGATTGATGACGAAACAGGCAAGGCAAAATCGCATGTGGAAGTTTACAAAGGAAGCGATGGCAAGTTACACGGAAAGATTGTGAAACTGCTCCTCAAGTCAGAAGACGCAGTTTGTGATGTTTGTCCTGGAGATAAGAAAGGCAAGAAACTGATGGGAATGGAAGTTATTTGGGGAATGGAGAAAGACGGAGACGAGTACGAGGATGGAAAAATTTTGAAAGCCGATAATGGAAAAACCTACAAAGGAAAAATTTGGGTAGAAGATGGAAAACTAATGGTAAGAGGCTATATAGGTTTCGTTTACAGAACACAAGAATGGGATAGAGTAAAATAAGTATTGATTCCAAAATAAGAAAGGCGAGTTTGCTATTTAGCAAACTCGCCTTTCTTATTTCTTCTACTTTAGTCAAATCACACACACAGAATTAGAATATTAAGTAGTAAGCCGTTTTTCCTTCTGTAAATAGTTTTGTTGCTC
This sequence comes from Flammeovirgaceae bacterium, assembly GCA_047633715.1. Classification (GTDB taxonomy): domain Bacteria; phylum Bacteroidota; class Bacteroidia; order Cytophagales; family Flammeovirgaceae; genus JBLIFI01. The sequence goes on along the minus strand of JBLIFI010000200.1, from coordinate 1,892 downwards.
CTTTTGGCAAAACTGCATCAGCTGATTTTTTATCTAAAACAGTTTCCCCAAGTTGATTATAAACTACTATTTTTTCTATTTCGTTGGACACGATTTCCTTCTTGTTTTTTACATAAGTTGTTTGGTAGAACTCTTCAATTGAATTGTAGAATTCGATTTCCTCGGCACTCAATACTTTCTTTACTTCCTTTTTAGCCAGAGAAGTGGTGTCTTTTTTAGCGTTGTCAGTTTTTGGTAATCCTTTAGCTGAAAGACTAACTGAGGCGAACAATAAAATTAAGATGAGAGCTATAACTGTGGAGAGCGAATTTTCGATGCTTAGGTTTCTCATAGTTTCTGAGGGTTTGAAGTAAAGTAGAGTAATTTTAATTTGACAGGTATGCCAAAGAGATTACAATCAGAGTGCCAATGAGTATAATAAATTGATTATCAAGTAATTAATGCGTAATTACACCTTTTTAAAGTGCAGTCGAGCTGTTCGATTCCGTTCACTTTGTGTTCGGTTTCTACTGAATTATCTCCAAAATGGAATGGTTTCCGAATCAACTCAGGAGTTTTGCCATTAAAGACAAGTTTGAGTTGGTCGAAGATATTGGAGTCATTCTTTCGTACTGTAGCGATAAAGCCAAATATACGGGAATGGCGTTGAGCCCATCTCAATGTCCTGAAACACCCAGCGACTGAATTATTAAAGTCTATTGCTCTAATAGCAACTGGGCGTATCTCATTTTGTCGCAATAAATCAAAACGCACTTTTTAAATGAAAGAATGGAGCATTATGAATGCCAGACGTTGAGTTTATTAGTGTGCGATATTTTGAGATGCGCCCTAGCAACTTATGGCACTCTGATATGGTCGTAGGTAAGTTCAATTTTATCTGTATTAGTTCATCAATCTAAGATAAAAAAAACACTTTAGAAATGGTAGCCAACATTTCCCACCCTTAAAATACAAATCATTTATTTTCCTAAATAATATTTAAGTTATTGATTTTCAGTTATTTGAATAACACTCAACATAAGTTAGTCTTAGTTTTTCTCTTAAATGAAAAAGTAACAAAAAATCTTGACTGTGGACAAATAAGCTGAATTTTGTTCATTTCGTGGAAAAATACTGAAACTCTCTATGTTAAAATGCTAATTATTTCTTTCAACTCCATTTTCCAAATTCTTAATACAATTTACTAAAAGCTATTTTACCTAGTTAAAGCTTTGATTATCAGATATTTAATTAAATACAAAATTTGAAAAATTAGGGTGGGAAATGTCGGTGGTAGTAAATATCTGCCATCAATTAGAAAACCACTTTTCTGCGCCAACCTATTTTCATTTCCCCATCGGGCGGAGTTGTCCCAGCCAGAAAAACACCCAATTTGGCTAAAATCGTAGTATGATTTCTTAAGAATAAACTTCTGATTTGATTGCCGTTGTTTTTCATCTGCAAAATAGGTTTGGATTTCAATACTCATAACTCTCCGAATTTAACCAAACTTTCCGATTTTGTTAATTCATTTCAGGCTATAACAAATTTCTATAAACCTTCAACTCATCCTCCAAAACCATTCTACTTTCCACTAATTCCCCTTGTAGATTTGGTGCGGGAATTCCATCTCCAAAAGAATTAGTTGAAGTGAATACTCGCATTTCATCCCACAAATTTTGTTCAATCAGGGAATGGAGTAAACCACTTCCTCCTTCTATAAAAATAGATTGCACTTTTTGGGAGTTCAACTCTGCGAAAAGTGAAGGCAAATAGTTCTCCTTATCGATTTTGATATATTCTACCGATTCTTCTTTTTTTGTTTGGAGTTGGTTGTAGCAAATTGTGGAGAGTTCATCTGCAAAAAGATGATGAGATTTGGGAAGTGTGAGTTGATTGTCAATCACTATCCG
>JBLIFI010000199.1:0-8219 GCA_047633715.1 Flammeovirgaceae bacterium | reverse complement strand
AATCTGTCCAAATCCTCAAAAATGACAACATTATAGCCTCCTTGTCTGAAATAATAGAGAATTTCATCTATGTTGTCATTCAAAACAGATTTATTCAAATTATCATCTGCCCCTAATTCGAGGTTTTGTATGTTGATTTTGTTTATCCTTAAATTGATTAAACTCTTGGCAAACTTCCATATAATTCCAAAACCTATTGAAATAACGAAGAAGAAAGCAAGAAAGTGAAATACTGCTTTTATGTTATCATTGAATTCTAATCCTAGTGGATTATTAAAAAGGCTTGGAAAGAAAGCATAGAGAAAAGAACCTCCGAAAACCCCTAGAGCCAGAGTATATAAAAACAATTCTGTCTTGTTGACAGTCTTGATTCTTATAAATCTCGAATCAGGAATTTTATGCTCTTCCTCGTGATAAAAAATTTGCTGTAAAATGCTGAATTCAATTTGCCTCAACAACTCTAGTTTGATTAGCCGTTTTTCTACTTCGGTTTCTCTCTCTTCTTCGGTTTCTTTCTTTCGTTTCTCTTCTTGAAATGTAGCTAAAGATATAGGAAGAAATTCAAGACTTCTGTCTTTGTTATTCTTCATAAAAGTTTTCAGCACACTACTTTTTCCAGAGCCATAAGGTCCTGTTAAGGCAATATTCTTAATGTCTTTTTCCTTTCTTTTACTCAAAGCCCAATCTAATGCTTCTATGTATGTTTCGACTTTATCTGCGTCAGCAATTGGAGACAGGGATTCATAAGGAAGGCTTGAGGTTTCTTCTTTTGTCTTCTCCTCTTTTTTGCCAAAAGGATTGATAAATTTTTTCCACATATTTCTAATTGTATATTTCAGTTTATCCAAATATACCATCTTATGGTTATAAGTAAATAGAAGAATATATTTATTGGTTATTATATTCTTTTACTCCATATGGTCGCAGGTTCTTTCCCTACGACTTTTTCATAATTAGAATGTCCGCTCGTTTTTGCGTAGAGCTTAGATGTTTTCAGTTTGGCAGTTTGTAGAGGTGCAAAAGTCGGAGCGGATGCTACCGACTAGATTTGAGTATTTCGTTTTCTGTACCACGACTCTCTGAGTCGTTCAGGCATTGATACGAACTCAAAATAGAGTTTAGATTGAAGGTAAAATCGAAGATGTTAAGTTTGCCCGTAGAAACTTGTCGTTCTTACTTGCTCGACTCGGAGGCGAGTCCCATCGAAGAGTCAAGGTACGAAATATAAAAACAAGCTTCAACCAGCCCTTCGCATTCAATTTTGGGGAAAGGAAACCGAAATTTAGCTTGATTCTCTGAGTGGATAAACTTGGTGCAAAAAATATTCGTTGCTAAAGCAGTTCCCCAAAATTGGCGGAGTGCCGCCCAGCAACCTTTCACCAGCTTACTTAACTCTCATGGTTTGTTGGCGAGTTTCGGGAAGGCTGATTTCTGCTCATCAATGAACAATTCATGAAATCCAACAAGAAAACATTCACAAATTATAGCAAATCAGAAAAAATCAATACAAATGATTTCGATGTATTTCTGATTGCCTTGCGCCCATTAGATGTAATTTCACTTTAGGTTCACCTCATTTTTACGAGGAAAAACTCTGTTAAAGAGAGCTTCTATTACAATGACTTCATTTCTTTTCAGAAAATATTATATTGATTTCTCCTCAATTAATATTCCATTTCATTTTTCTATGCACTCAATCCTTAGAAAGCGATTACTAATTGTTCTTATTCTGTTAGTTGCCTTTCTAAGTTTCGTTTATTGGGCGAGTTCCCCAAAGTTGAATACGGAAACTTATGTGCAGAAAATCTCCCGCCATGTCGGAATGCTCAACTGATAAGATACTGACTATCAAAGAGCTATTGTGTAACAGAGTTCCTAAAAAATCATACTTTAATCAGACATTGTCAAATTCATCGCATCAACTAATTATCTCGGTCTATTCGCCTCAATGAACTCTGTCGGGTTTACAAAACCTTCATATTCTTTGCTATAACCTCCACCTAAAGGCATTTCTGTATTTATTCGTATTTCCAAATGCAGATGCGCTAAATACATTCCATCTGCATTCCCAATTGTACCAATTTGCTGCCCTCGTTTTACCCAATCGCCTTCTTTCACCAACATTTTGTCGAAATGAGCATAAAGCGATTCTACTGCTTTTCCATTTACGCAATGCACAATCCGAACGACTTTTCCCCAGCCTCTTTTCTTCTCAATGGCTTCTTTCACATAGCCGTTGGCAATAGAATAAACTGGGTCGCCAAAATCTGTATTTCCTCCGCCTGTTCCATTCCAATCTTCTCCTAAATGATAATTCTCTCCGAATTCTTGCGCATTGTAATAATCGTCTGCATCGGGTTTTCCAATTGGGAAATCAAACCCATCTACTTGATAATCAGCATTTAAAGCAAACTTAGCCAGGCAAGACCTACGGACTCTGCCGATGGTCGGACCACAGCGATTCACTTTTGTCTAGCACTAAACTCTATTTGCTTAATTGTTCTTGGGAGGAAATATTTTTGAAACAATAAATCCAACCAACATTGCCAAGGCGAAGGAAGGAGCAAGCACGTCTAATTCCTTAAAATACACGCCAATTCCTTCCATGTTTGACACTACAAACTTGAAGAATATTACAGATAGAAAACCCGTAATCATAGAGGCAATTGCTCCTTTTTCAGAATAGCCTTTCCAAAAAAGAGAGAGGATAATTACTGGACAGAAAGTAGCGGCAATTCCAGACCAGCCAAAAATCATAATCCAGAAAATCTGCCTGTCAGGATAGAGATTATATAGAAGTATGGCGATTCCGAGTGCAGTTGCCGCCATCGCAAGCGTAACTAGCCTTGAAAAATTTGTCAAGTCCTCATCTTTCAAATCAGGTCTGAATATTTTCTGGTAAAAATCACGAGTGATTGCACTAGATGCCAAAATCAGCAGAGAATCAATGGTAGACATAATTGCAGAGAGTACAATAGCAACGAAGATTGCCACCAAAATAGTTGGCAAAAACTCGTTGGTAACCATACTTAATACATTTTCTCCGCCATTTCCCAAAACTGCTTCGGGGTCTTGCCCTTCTTTGGTAAAATAGATTCGGGCAAGAATACCAATGGTTACTGCGGCCGCATCGGTTAGGAGAGTAAAAAGCAAGGCAATCCATTTTCCCTTATCAATTTCCTTCTCGCTTTCGATAGACATGAAGCGAACATACACTTGAGGAGAACCCAAAAATCCCAATCCAATCATTGAGAAACCAAGAAGTGTAAATAGGTTCATCAATCCATCATCGCTTCTTCCCATTATTTGTGTTAAAGTTGGATCGATTGCGTTCAAACCTTCCGTCACTCCAGCTCCATGATCCATAGAAAACCACACAACAATTGGCAACAGAACCAAACCGAAAAACATTAAAACTCCCTGGAACATATCTGACCAAACAGCTGCAACGAACCCGCCAATGAAAATATAGGCAAGCACAATAAAGAAACCAATTAGCGCACCAATCCGATAGTCAATATTAAGCATTGACTCAAATGCAATTCCTGTTACATCTATTTGGGAAGCAACATAAATGACCACAAAAACCACCAACGTGGAAGCTGATATAATTCGGAGTGTATTGGTAGATGACTTGAAATGACTTTGAAGGTAGTCTGGGATTGTGATTGCACCATATTTGTCAGAGCGCATTTTGAATAGTTTTGCCATGAACTGCCACGAAATAAACACTCCGAGCAATTCCCCCAGTACCACCCAATAGGCAGAATAGCCCGCCATTGCGCCCATTCCCGTCAAACCAATTAGAAGCCAGCCCGATTCCCCAGTTGCTCTGGCAGAAAATGCAACAGCCCAAAAGCCCATTTTCTTTCCTCCAACATAATAGTCGCTCATGCTTTTGATTCGCCTAGAAGCGAGAATTCCGATGAGAAATAGAATCCCAACATAAATGGCTAAAACGACTAGCTTTATTAGTAAATCTTTGTCCTGCATAGTAGTTGGATTTTGTGATTCGTTCTCAAATAGTTTAGAAATCGAAAATCTCAAAAAAGCACAAAATAATGGCTTTTTCAAAATCCCACAAAGTGCTTATAAAAATCAGATAAAGTACAATTTTGTAGGATTTATCTCAAAAAATGTCTAAAAAAGCGTAAAAATCACTAAATTTGGACACTAGAATGAGTAGAAAATCATATCTAAGTGATTAGTTGGATTTGGGGAATGACCTTGCATTTGTATATTGAATGAGTAGAAAAACGATAAACAAATTTAAAATCCAACAAACAAAACCCTTCCACATTGCAATCATTAAGCGAGTTAGTTACAGCTCTTTCTGAAAAAAAGAACACGAAATATAATGATATAATGCGTTCAATGACCTTACCCATCCATGCCTTTGAGAATCATTGCTCATGGTCTAAAGACTCATACACTCGAAATTGCCTAGCTGAAAACGAGAAATTTGAATTGATTCTGCTTTGTTGGGAACAAGGGCAAATCACGCCCATTCACGACCATGGTGGAGAGGAATGTTGGGTAAAAATTATTGAAGGCAAATTTAGAGAGACAATCTATACCACAGACTATACCACAGACGAAACGGGAGAACTCAAAGTGGCTAAGTCTATTATTTCAACGCCTAATGACACCACTTATATGAGAGATTTTATGGGGTTCCATAGCATAGAAAACCTGTCTGGAAAAAGAAGTATGTCTCTTCATTTATATGCGAAACCCATTCGTAGTTGCAATATATTTGATAAAAAATCCAGAAAATTTGTGAATAAAAATATGGTTTATAACACTATCTCACAATTGGCAACACACTAAAACTGATAAAAAATATATGTCTGATATAACTAATGATTTAGCTTTATTCAACGAATTAGTTGAAGTTTTAATAAGTGAAGAAGAGAAGAACCCAGTTGCTGGTAGAATAGACTCGAACAAACTCTACGATTCTATTGACCTTTCACTGAGTGAATCAGCTATGGTTGATGATGAATTCAAGACTGTACTTCGAGACATTCTTGTATCTACTCCAAAAACGGCTACAAACTTATTTTTCAACCAACTTTTTGGAGGGAGACAAAGCAAGGCTATTTTGGGGGATTTATTGGCAGTTATGCTCAATAACAGTATGTACACCTACAAAGTTGCTGGCCCACAAGTGGGGATTGAGCAGGAGATTATCAGACAATCTTGCGACCTAATTGGTTATGGTTCACAAAGCAATGGAACATTCCCAACGGGAGGCTCAATGAGTAATTACATGGCGTTAATTATGGCTCGTGATGCTAAAGACCCTAAGTCTAGGTTAGATGGAATGTCTAAGCCACTAGTCATTTACACCTCAAAAGAGTCGCATTATTCAAATGCAAAAAATGCTAGTTTTGCTGGAATTGGCAAAAAAAACATCCGCTATATCCAAGCAGATTCTGAAGGAAAAATGATTCCAGAGAAACTGGAAGAGCAAATTATTGAAGATATAAGTGAAGGGTTTATTCCGACTTACGTGAACGCTACTGCAGGAACAACCGTTCTGGGAGCTTTCGACCCGATTGATAAAATTGCCGACATTACTGAAAAATATAAAATCTGGCTTCATGTGGATGGAGCATATTGCGGAAGTGTGATTTTCAGTAAGAAGTACAAACATCTTGTTAAGGGAGTTGAAAGGTCTGATTCATTCAGCTACAATGCGCACAAAATGATTGGAACGCCATTAACCTGTTCAATTATTTTAGTAAATGACAAAAAGCACTTGCATGATTCGTTCAGTAACGATGCTGACTACCTTTATCAAACAGATGGAGACGATTTCAACTTGGGTAAAACTTCGTTCCAATGCGGAAGAAGAAATGATGCCTTGAAATTCTGGACACTTTGGAAATCTGTTGGGACAATTGGTTTGGAGCAAATTGTAGATCATCAATTTGAACTAGCAAATGTGGCTAATGACTATATTAGAAGCAATTCAGACTATACTTTATACAGTTTTGATGAATCAATCTCCGTCTGCTTCAACTATAAAAACATTGACCCAACAGCACTTTGTACGGCACTATACGAAAGTCAAGTTACCGTTGTAGGATTTGGGTCTTTCAAGGAGGACACTTTTGTGCGATTCGTAACAATCAATGCTAATAATACAAAACAAGATATTTTAAATTTCTTTAAAGTGCTAGAGGAGTTTGTTGAGAAAAATCCAGACTTGGCAAAAGTAGAGGAAGTTGTGTATGAGCAATTGTAAATACGAGTGGTTTTAAAATTAAGAAAGGGTGAGTGTCAAATTGATTGACACTCACCCTTTCTTTCACTTGGCTATACAATTCTATTATATGTTGGATTTCAACAAACTGATTGACACTGTCGCCAAATCAGAATTTGGGAATTTTCTAAAAATGCCCATATCAGGAGTCAAACCTGCTTCTTGAATTATCCCAAGGAACTCATCTATCTCAAGTATATACTGATCTGAATATCCATGTGTTAAGTCATAAGCCGTAGCCGCTGTTTTTCCTATATTTTGAGCAACCAATTCTGGCTTTACCGTGTGCAGTTCAATCAGCAACAACCCGAATTTTTCTACATAAGGAGTCCATTTCTTAATATGTTCTTTTAATGATTCCGCAACCAAATTATTGTTTATCCTTTTGCCTTCGTAGGAATATGCTCCAGTTGACAAACTGACTCTTGGTAAATCAGTTTGGGGTTCATCCCAAATTCTATTGTGATCTAAAAAGGTTCTTACGTTCAGTAAATCGCCTAATTCAATATCATAGTTCTCTTTCAGGTCTTCAGCCAAAAGGGCAGGATTTCCAATATCTCCCCAAATAACTTTTGCCCATATATCGGCTTGAATGAGATTCGCTTTAGAAACTTTTAATGCAGCTTGGTTATAATCTACTCCAATCACTTTCAAAGGATATTCATCTAAAACAGAGCCTCTATATGTTTGACTCTCGATAACCGAAAACAAATGCTGTAGAAATGCACCATTCCCACAACCCATGTCAAGTATTCCTTTAGGTTGCTCTTCAATCGGTTTATTGAAAATATCAATGATAATTTCATCTACCACTTTAAAATATGAACTATGAGCACCGCCACTTCCCCAGATATTCATTTCTCTATCAACATGCCTTTCCTCAGACCCTGAATTCTTGTTTTTAAGAATCAATGGATTCCCAAATATCAGACTATCCAATTTCCTAAGTGTGGGAATATAAGATACCGTAACACCGTATGCACTCGCTCTTTTTGCGAAAAACAGTCCAAGTTCGGTAAATTCATAAGCACCATTTTTAATATTAAACCATCCGAGTTCGGTTAGTATATTAAGCAATTTGTCAAAGTCTTGATGATTTTTATGGAATTCTTCTGCTCTGAATCTTGATTCCATAAAATACTTATGAAACATGCCTGTAATACCCAAGTGTACAATTGTTGGGCCCACAATAACACCTTCGATATGTGTCAAAATTTGTTCCTCTATTTTTCTCTGAATCTTATTTTCAGAAAGCTCAATTCCATAATTTGATTGATACTTTTTATAAATACTGTTCAACTTTAAAAAAGGTCCAACCTCAAACTTTCTAGGATGATGATTCTCTGACATTTGCAATAAATCTGCAACATCCTTGTAGAGGTAAAAATAATTGAATGCTATTTCTGACTCCTCATTCGTTTCATAGCTAATAGAATTATTTTGGTTGTCGATATTTTGGATAAGCCACCCTTGAGAACAAAGCCCTCTTAGAGCAACATTCAAATAACCTTCATTCGCCTTGAATTTTGTTGTAAGCTCTTCCAATGCTACTTTCTTTTTTTGGAATAAATAATCTGTTACTCCGTGTTTTGTTAAAGCATAGGCAGTAGGCGAAATCACAATGCCGTCAAGATGACAAAATAGTTTACTTCTTAAGGCTGTTTTTTTATTTGAATCCATAGAAATTTAAATAATGAAGAACATGAGCACAAGGCTAGTTACCCTGCTGGTACTAATTTAGCAAATACAAGCTCAATAAAAAGTTTACTAGCATTTTTGTGGGCCAGCTTAGCATTCCTTTTTTTAGCAAAAAAATGAGTAAATACTAGACTTAAAACAACCGGAAAAAGCAACTTTTGAACTTTGATAAAAAAACTCCATATTGCTCTTACTTAGCAGTAAATTCAAAAAATAGTTTCTGATAAACATTACCATTTTCAAAATCCGC
>JBLIFI010000198.1:0-8282 GCA_047633715.1 Flammeovirgaceae bacterium | reverse complement strand
TTTACATCTGGAGACAATGACGCTGTTCGATTGGTTGGTCCAATTGAACCTGCCACGTAGCGAGGTTTGTGTGGTTCTTTGGCAGTAAATTCATCAGCTACTTCCTTGGCGATTTTGGCTGATTCAAAGTTCAGTTCATAAGCCAAATCCTCCATCTGATAATCTGCCATGGCGATGGTGGTACTGCTGAAAGTATTGGTTTCCACAATATCTGCCCCAGCGTCATAATAAGCTCGGTGAATATCTTTGATAATTTGCGGTTGCGTAATGGAAAGCAAATCATTGTTTCCCTTCAAATCACTCGGATGGTTTTTGAATCGCTCGGCACGGAAATCTTCCTCAGTCAGCTTGTGTCGCTGAATCATCGTTCCCATTGCTCCATCGAGGAATAAAATACGCTTTTTAAGTTCTTGTTTTATATGTGGTTTCATGCAGATAGTAAATTAGTAAGATGGTAAAATAGTAAGGTTGAAGATGTGCTGATTTGAGAATATTTTTATTTATCGCTGTCATCCCGACTTTAGGAGGAAACTATCTCTTTGATTATTGCGAATACTCAGAATTACCTAAGAAAATTTGTTTCTTTTTGATTGTAAATTTTTAGTCCTCTCGAACAATTCTGAAAACATTAGAATCTCCCATCCTTTCTAATTGAGTATCTACTGGTAAGTTCAAGTATGAAATAATTTCTGGTGCATAATTGACTGCGGTATTTAATAAAACAAGAGAGCAGTTTTCTGGATTGTTGATGTATTCATCACTTTCATCTCCTGCGAAAAATCTCCAACCACTATCAAAATTCTCTTCTTCCAGCTCTTTGTATGTGTAGTTCAGCCTAAACCCTTCTTTCGCTACTTTATTAGAAATGAAACAGAAGCCACTTTCTTTTGGAATCAACTGTGGTTCTCTGACAAATTTTGTGGACGTCAAAAACAGCTCAGATTAGTTGTCTAATCTGTAGGCTGTAATTGATGATTATTCCTTATTTCGTATTTCATGGAACACATCAATCACAAAAATTGTCAGACAACCTCAACTGTTTTATATCTTTTTTTCGAATCTTGAATTCCTGTTCGTTCATATAGAGAAATGATTTGATTTTTTAGATAGAAATAGGAAATCTAGGTCAATCAAGAAAATCCTACTAATCATGGTTCGGGATGTGTGGTGCGTGATGGGAACACGGATGCAAGCGTACACGGACTGCGTGTCACGGAGAAGCACGGTTGACGTTCAGCAGTGTTTTTCAGTGACGTGAAACTTGTGTAGACGAAGTCTCCGTGAGTCCATCACGAAAGAATATCATTCAAGAATAACCGCAGTTCCATTGGCACTTACCATAATCATAGAAGATTTTTCTCCAATGGCTTCATAATCCAAATCCACCCCTATAATAGCATTTGCGCCTAATTTCTCAGCTTGTTCTCTCATTTCTTCCAAGGCGGCTTCTTTAGCTTTTCGGCTACTGCTTTCATAACCCGAAGCTCTTCCGCCTACAACATCTCGAATTCCAGCAAAGAAATCTTTGAAAGCATTCGCTCCAATAATTGCCTCGCCCGAAACAATTCCGAGATATTTAACTACTTTTTTTCCTTCTATGGACTCTGTGGTGCTTAGTAACATTTGAATTTAGAATTAGTGGTTCTGTGAATTGGCGAATGAACGCAAATTCAACTAATTGATTAAATCAAAATGCAAATCAAGGAAATAGAAATTGAGGGAATTCTCTGACAGAAACTGTCAACTATAAAGCTCCACTCATCTTTTAGCTGATTCTTCAGCTTGGGAATTAGCACCTTCGGGTTTGGAGTCCGAGGTTGCCAAGGTTTCAAAGGGCCCATCCCTCCACCTTTCTTGATAAGCATTTTAAATCGAGCCACAAATATAAGCAGGAAAGTTCAGTTTTGGGAATTTGATGAGTCAACTTATGAGAGAAGGTGGCATTTTCTGATAAATTTCAGAATTCATAAAATCCAACGAAAGCAATAAAGCCTTCTTACTTTTCAGTAAGAAGGCTTCTTTGTAATTCAAAGTTCTTATTATAATGCAGTACAAGTACTTGCTGTTTTCCAATAAGGCATATCGGAGAATTTGGTGCATTTCCTTTTGGAACGCTCTTTCTCCCACGTTTTGATTTCTTTTTTTACTTTCTGGCAATCGGTTGAAAGACCAGCTTCGTTTTGAATAAAATTAAGTTTATCAGACTCCATAAAAGGGGTTATTATTTGAAAAAAAAGGGCAGAAACGAAATATCGTTTCTGCCCTTGTAAAACTCTATATTGAAAAGATTTCAGCTTCAATCTTATATTCTTTTATCAATCTCTGTGTAAATACCTTATGTCCTTTCGGAGTAAGTAGAAACAGCTTACCATTTTTAATTTCGGCCATAATGCTCAATAACTTCCACTTTGTAACCAATGGTTGAGGGTTGTCTGTTTTCAAGGCAATTTCCGTAAAGTATTTATCGCCATTTGAGGAAACAAATGATAAATCAGCTTGGATTCGCTCTTGCGTAGACTGGTTGGTAAAGATTTTTGGCTCATCATAGCCTTCTTTCTTCGCACGGAGAGAAGAAAACGATTTTCTTTCTGCCCAAATAATTGCTTTGTCTATGTAAGCTAGCTTATCCATAAATGGTTTTTTGAGATTAACGAAAAGTGTATTTTTAGAACTAATTTTAGTGGTGCAACTAAGCAAATATACAAAAAATAATTTGCATAGTAGTTGTTTTTTGTGTAAAATGTAGGATTTATCTTGATTGTCCTTAAATAATCAAGGGTTGGAATTAGCTTCCTCCAACAAAAAAAAATAGGTTTATTTATGTCTTGAGCGTTTTTCTAATACTTTGCAAGGAGTTTTTGGCAATGTTTTCCCAAAAATAAGTCTCATAAAAACTGTTTGGAGTTTGCAACTCCGAATTTTGTGCCAGCGAAATAGCCTTTTCTGTAAAAGCAGTCCAATTTGCATCATCCACTACGGAGATTTTATTTCCACAAGCCTTTAAAATTAAACCCAGCGCACCTTGTTGGGTGGAGATTACTGACTTGTTGAGTGCCAAAGATTCCAAAACCTTTGTTTTCACACCACCGCCAGAAAGCATTGGGTTGAGCATGACATCGGAAGTCAGAATGTAAGACTCAATTTCTTTCACAAATCCGACAAATTCTATATTAAGCGATTTGGCGTTTTCTAGTTTGGAGTAATTTTTCGGTAATCCTCCTCCGCAAATAAAAATCCGATAAAGAAAATCTGCTTTTTGTTTCAATAATGGAGCAATTTCATCAATAATAATGTCCACGGCCTCCAAATTGGGTTCATAACTCAGCATTCCAAAGAAAATAAACACTTTTTCATTTGGTTGGAGTTTGTGCTTGATGGCAAGTTCCGTTCTCAAATCTGGTCGAGGTTTGGGAATTGAGGAGGCTTGAACTCCATAAGTAGGTGCAAAGCATTTTTCTCGGCTAATTCCGAAGTGTTTGATTGCCAAATCCACATCATCTACCGAAACGAATAGTACTTTAGTGGCACTTCGGTAAGCAATTCGCTCAAAAATATAAATGAAAATCCACCACCACTTTCCAATGCTTTTAAAACGAAGGAATTCGATGTTGCAGGAATTCACAAACACAGGAAATCTGCAAACTTTCGAGAGCCACCAAATTGGCAAAGCCATAAACGGCTGGTCCACAATAATCGCTTCCGATTTACTTTCTTTGTAGAGCCTTATTACTTCGGAAACTACTTTCGGGTTGAAATACTTCCACTTCACATCTCGGAAAACCTTTTGCATCTTATAAGTAAGCGGCTTTTCCATTACATTATTATGAGTAGCCACACAAGTTACTTCCGCAAACTTGCCCAATGCTTCCAAGAAATAGGCAATCCCTTTCTCTCCACCACTCAACGCAGGAAGAAATTTGATTGTTGTGAAATATAGAATGCGAAGTGGCTTCATATAAGCAAGTTTTTTCTACTGATTGCGAAACTACAAAAATGTGTTGGAATGGATTTTTCAATATTAGCTATTTGTTCTCAAAAGAGGGTTTTTAGCCCAATTTTGTTGGCAAAGAGGGTGGAATTTTGAAATAATAGAAAAATCATTCAAAAAATACTTTGAACTAACTTCCAAACTAATAAAATCCTACTACATTTGCGCCCCGAAACAAGCAGGTTTCGAGTGGAAGTTATTAGTTGAAATGTCAGAGAAAAAAAGCTTTTTTAAGGGATTGACAATTCTCACAATCGTTTTTGTGGTAGGAATTTTAGTTGCCCAATATTTACCTCTTTTTCCAGTCCACCCTTACATATGGTGGATTCTGATTTACAACGTTTTGCTTACCGCAGGTTCGTACTTATTAGTACACGGAGGTATTCAAGGAGATGGATTTGACTTTCATAATCGCTTTATGGGTAATACGACAATCCGTCTTTTGCTTACTGCGACAATCCTGTTTTTGTATTTCTATAAAGTGAAAGTAGAAAGCATCAATTTCGTGATGACATTTTTCGTTTTCTATTTTGCCTTTACACTATTTGAAATTAAGTACCTTTTGGCTAACTTGCGCCAAAATCCTGAAAGCGTAGATAAAGAACATGAAAAATAAGCTAAGCCTTCGAATACTTCTTTTTGGTTTACTTTTCGCAATACTTTTTGCGGCTCCACAAACTGCCAAAGCTGGTGGTGGAGATGGTAAAGAATTTAGTGCCAAAGAACTGATTGTAAGCCATATCATGGACGAATATGAATGGCATATTGCAACAACTGAAAATAGCCATATTACTCTTCCTCTTCCAATTATTATTTGGGCAAATGGTGAACTTGATATCTTTATGTCAAGTGAATTTCATCATGCAGAAGCGAATGATGGTTGGGTGAAAAGACCAACAGGTGAATATAAAATTGCTCATGGAGAACAAATCGCTGATGAAAATTTAAGCACTCTTGAGAAATTCTTCGGCTACAAAGCAATCTCCCAAGCGGGTTTGATGGAAAGAAACGGTGGAGGATTTATTGATTTCTCCTTCACAAAGAATGTTGCATTCATGGCAATAGGCGTAGTTATTCTCATGTTGATTTTCTTGCCAGTTGCAGCATCAATCAAGAGAAATAAAGGGAAAGCACCAAAAGGATTACAAAACCTAGTTGAACCTTTATTTGAATTTATTAGAGATGATATAGTAATTCCAAATGTTGGAGAAAAGCATTATAAAAAATATCTACCATTTATTATGTCATTGTTTTTCTTCATTTGGATTGTTAACCTTTTAGGTTTAGTTCCAACCGGGGCAAATGCTTCAGGAAACATCGCCTTTACTTTTTCATTAGCATTCATAACATTATTAGTTACAGTTTTTTCTGGTAACAAAGATTATTGGATGCACATATTGTGGACACCTGGTGTTCCACTTCCATTGAGAATTATTATGTTGCCTGTAGAATTGCTAGGCATTTTCACAAAGCCTTTTGCTTTGATGATTCGTTTGTTCGCTAATATTACAGCGGGACACATTATTATTTTGAGTTTAGTGAGTTTCATATTTTTATTCAAAAATATGGCTTTAGGTGCAGCTGTTGGGCCTGTAATTATCGCAATGACTTTCTTAGAGTTATTCGTAGCGGCACTTCAGGCCTACGTGTTTGCCTTATTGGCGGCTCTCTTCATTGGTTTGGCTGTTGCAGAACATAACCACGAAGAAGCACACTAATTTAAGTTGAGTTTTTTTTGTTTCATTTCATATATAAATTAAAGTAACATGGCTCTATTGACCATCTTGTTAGAATTAGTAGGTTCTTTTAGCACTTTAGGTGCAGGTATCGGTGCTGGATTAGCAGTAATGGGTGCAGGCATGGGCATCGGTAAAATCGGTGGTAGTGCAGTAGAATCTATGGCACGTCAACCAGAATTAGCTGGAAAATTACAAACTGCTATGTTGATTGCAGCAGCCTTGATTGAAGGTGCAGCACTTTTCGCTATTGCGGTTTGTTTCTTGATTGCTGGATAATTCGTCTGCAACAAAAAACTAAAATCAAGGTGTTTCGGGATTGCCGACACCTTGATTTTTACAATGAAACAAAAGAAGAGAAATAATATTTTATAAGTTAATCAATATATATAATGATTTTTGTAGCTAGTCTTGTAACCCCAGGTATAGGATTGATATTTTGGTCAACCCTATTTTTCGTAATCGTTTTACTTTTACTAGGTAAATTCGCTTTCGGACCAATTGCTCAATCATTAGATGAAAGAAGCAAGTCAATTGATGATGCGTTGAAATCTGCTGAAGCGGCCAAATTGGAAATGGCTTCATTGACTTCCAAAAACGAAGAATTATTACGTGAGGCAAGAGGCGAGAGAGATAATATGTTGAAAGAAGCGAAAGATACAGCCAGCAAAATTATTTCAGATGCTCAAGGGCAATCCAAAGTAGAAGCAGATAAAATTATCAAATCTGCACAACAGGCAATTGAATCAGAGAAAAATAATGCATTGGCAACAGTTAGGAAACAAGCTGCTACATTGTCATTAGAATTAGCTGAAAAAGTGCTTCGTAAAGAATTGGAAGACAAGCCTTCCAAACAAGCGTTGGCAGAAGGCTACTTGAAAGATTTAAACTTGAACTAGATTCATTCTATCTCAAAATTAACTTCCTAATAGGTAAACAGTTTTGTAATCAAGGTAAAATCAAGAGAATCCTAGTAATCACGGTTTAAATCGTAAATAGAATGTCAGAATATAGAGTTTCATCCAGATATGCAAAATCACTCATCGGGCTAGCTCGTGAGAAAGATGTTTTAGAGCAAGTCAAAAATGATATGGATTTGTTCCAAAACACGGTAGAAGAAAGCCGAGATTTGCAATTGATGCTCAAAAGCCCTGTAATTTCCCATTACACGAAAGCTGGAATCTTAAAGCAAATCTTTAGTGGAAAGCTGAGTGAAATGAGTGAAAAATTCTTGGACATTGTTTGTCGCAAAGCAAGAGAGTCTTTGCTTCCTTCCATAGCAATTGAATTTTTGCGTCAGTATGATTTGATAAAGGGAATTCAGAAAGCAAAAGTAATTTCCGCAGTAGAACTCACTTCGGAAATGGAAGAACAATTGCTCAAAAAGGTAGAGCAGTTGACAGGCAAGGTAGTGCAGTTGGAAACAGAAATAGACGAGTCTTTAATTGGCGGATATATTCTCCAGATAGGAGATAAGCAAGTAGATGATTCTGTAAAAGGAAGATTAGAAGATTTAAAATCTGAATTGTTAGCGTAACAGAATAGCTAATAATTAGATTATAAAATACATTAGAGTTAAAGGAATACACTATTTAGGTTTTGAGTGTTTTTCTGTATAAAAAGTAATTATTCAAAATAAACAACATAGACAATGGTTCAAATCAGACCTGATGAAGTCTCTGCAATATTGAGAGAGCAATTATCTGGCTTTAAGTCAGAAGCTGAACTAGAAGAAGTAGGTACAGTTCTTCAAGTAGGAGATGGTGTTGCTCGTATTTATGGGCTTTCTAATGCGCAAGCAGGAGAGTTGATAGATTTCGGTAACGGCTTGCAGGGAATGGTTCTTAACTTGGAAGAGGACAATGTAGGAGCGGTAATCTTTGGAAATTCCAAAGGAGTACACGAAGGAGATACGGTAAAAAGAACTGGTAGCATCGCTTCTATTAAAGTAGGAGAGGGAATGCTTGGACGTGTTGTAAATACTTTGGGTCAAGCAATTGATGGAAAAGGAGAATTTGGTGGAGAATTGTTTGAAATGCCATTGGAAAGAAAAGCACCTGGTGTGATTTTTCGTCAGCCAGTAACTGAACCATTGCAAACAGGAATCAAGGCAATTGATTCTATGATTCCAATTGGAAGGGGACAGCGTGAGTTGATTATTGGTGATCGTCAGACTGGAAAGACAGCAGTTGCTCTGGATGCAATCATCAACCAAAAAGAATTTTACGAAAAAGGAGAGCCTGTTTATTGTATTTATGTTGCCATTGGTCAGAAAGCTTCTACCATTTCTGGTATCATGAATGCATTGGAGAAAAGTGGCGCTTTGGCTTATACAATTATTGTGGCGGCTGCAGCGTCTGATTCTGCGCCAATGCAATTCTTTGCTCCTTTCGCAGGTGCAGCAATTGGAGAGTACTTCCGTGATACGGGTCGTCCTGCTTTGGTTGTTTATGATGATTTGTCTAAGCAAGCAGTTTCTTACCGTGAGGTTTCCCTTCTTTTGAGAAGACCTCCAGGTCGTGAAGCTTACCCAGGAGATGTGTTTTACTTACACTCTC
>JBLIFI010000197.1:0-8285 GCA_047633715.1 Flammeovirgaceae bacterium | reverse complement strand
CCTGTGTGTCCAGGATTTGCTTTTTTCAATTCTTGCATGGCTTTCAAGATTCTAGCAGAAGTGTCTCCAAAGATTGCTCTATCGGTAGTTTCCACTTCATTTTCCATCAAATAGGCAAACACACGAGCCATGCCGCAATTGGCAATGAAATCAGGAATAACTGCTGCGTGAGAATCTGCATATTCAAAAGTTTCTCCGTAGAAAATTTCTGGGTCTTTGAAAGGCACATTTGCACCCGAAGAGATTACCTCCAAACCTTTCGCCACCATTCTTGTGATTTGTTCAGTATCTACCAAGCGAGAGCCTGCAGCAGGAACAAAAATTTCTGCGCCAATATCCCAAACTTTCTCATTTGCTTCGTCAAAAGAAATCAAATCAGGAGTTGTGAGTTTTCTATTGTCTCTGTTGATGAGCAAAGATTTTACTTCCTCAAAAGAGAATCCTTTTTCATTGATTACACCACCATCTCTATCGGTAATGGCAACGATTTTCACACCCGCTTTCGCTAAGTAATACCCTGTGGCAGCTCCTACATTTCCCCAACCTTGAATAAATGCTTTTTTGCCACGAACATCTCCATCCCACAATCTGTAATAATGGAGAATCGATTCTGCCACACCGTAACCTGTAATCAAGTCGGCAACGGTATATTTTTGCATCAAATCAGGCGTGAACTCCAAATCTTCTACCACTTTGGAAACTCCTTGGCGCAATTGCCCAATTTTATTGATTCTCTCACGCTCATTTGCTTGGAAATGCCCACGAACAATTCCCTCTTGCGGATGCCACAAGCCATAATCTTCTGTGATTGGAATAACTTCCTCAATTTCATCCACGTTCATATCTCCGCCCGTTCCATAATAGGCTTTCAATATAGGAATTACCGCTTTGTACCATCTTTCCAAAACTCCTTGTTTCCTTGGGTCGCTTGGGTCGAAGTCGATTCCCGATTTTGCACCGCCAATTGGAGGCCCAGAAACGCTAAATTTCACTTCCATTGTTTTCGCAAGCGATTCTACTTCTCGCTTGTCCAATCCTTTTCTCATTCTCGTTCCGCCACCTGCTGCACCGCCTCTGAGCGAGTTAATAACCACCCAACCTTTTGCTTCGGTTTCTTGGTCATGCCATTCAAAAACTATTTCTGGAGCTTTCTCCTCGAATTTTTTCAGTAATTCTCTCATTTATTAGTGTTGTTTATTGGGTTGGTTATTTGTTTGGAGACAGCAATAATTAGATTTTATAAAATCCTAAATCCAACTTGCAATCGTTGGCGCAAAGCTAGTAAATTTGCTCGTATTGCAGAACCGATTTGGTATTGCGGAATTGGATTCGGATTTTTGAAGGATTTATTTCAATTCTTGCTTTCAGGATTGTGGAAGAAATAGAACTCATATAAGCAAAAAGACTTGCGAAAAGAGGCTTTTCCAGTAGTAAGTCTGACTGCTTTTCTATAGAAATACAGTTCTTTTACCTTTTGATTCAGCTATCTAAAATTTGAAAAATATGTTCATATATAATGTTACCACCAATGTTGAGAAGGAAATCCATGATGAATGGTTTGATTGGATGAAAAATACGCACGTGCATAATGTCATGAAAACAGGTATTTTCACAGACTACAAAATGCTCCGACTGCTCAACGAAGAGGAACTCAACACGGGAATTACCTATGCAGTCCAATATTATTGTAACACATTGGACGAAATGGAGTTCTACCTGCAAAACCACGCACCAACCCTGAGAAAAGAATCCGCACGATTCGAAGGGAAATACGTGGCATTTAGGACTTTTTTGCAAGAAGTATAAATCAACGAAAAATTAAGAATTAAAACAGGGAGGCCTGGTCAAGAAGAATGTGTGTTGCTGTTAAATAGAAAACGAGTTGGTTCTTAATTCTGACTTTCTATTTCATTAAATAAACAGTAGCAACTAGTTTTGCAACTAAATAGAGATAGTGAAATACACTTAGAAATTTGAATAGCTGGCGATGTCTTTATAACCAGACTGGAAGACTCAGCAGTCTATGGTTTCCATAAAAAATGTGTTCATAATAGACTTATTACGATTGCTTTTTCTTGTGTCTTTTGTCCTTCCTACGCCTGTGCGAGAAGGGAATCTCGCACTACTAAATCAATCGTAATAACATTTAATCTCTAAGGAATTAAAAAAGAAAAATACGAGTTGTGATTGAGTGAAATACAAACTCGTTTTATGTTTCCAATTCGCTATTTCACTAAATCACAAACTCACTAATTGAATATAATGAATCAAACAGATATAATAAAAGCACTTTCTACGGTTGATGACCCAGATTTAAAGAAGGATTTGGTTACCCTGAACATGGTAAAAGATGTTTTTGTAGAAGGAAAAGATGTACGATTTACCGTAGTCTTAACCACGCCAGCCTGTCCGTTGAAAGAGGTAATCCGCAAAGCTTGCGAGAAAGCTATTCATGATTTGGTGGATTCGGAAGCACGGATTTTCATCAACTTGACTGCCGATGTAACCAGCACAAGAGACAACACGCCAATTCTTCCGAATGTAAAAAACATTATTGCCGTGGCTTCTGGCAAAGGCGGAGTAGGGAAATCTACGGTAACTGCTAATTTGGCTTTGGCACTTTCTCAATCTGGTGCGAAAGTGGGGATTATTGATGCCGATATTTTCGGACCGTCTATTCCAACCATGTTCAAAACGGAAGGCTCTCAGCCTGGGATTATCCAGAAAGGAGAGAAAAACATGATTATTCCGATTGAGAAATACGGAATCAAATTGCTCTCTATTGGCTACCTCGCTCCTGGCGATGATGCAGTTGTTTGGCGTGGACCAATGGCAAGCACGGCTCTCAAGCAGTTTATGACTGACACAGAATGGGGAGAATTAGATTATTTGCTGATTGATTTACCTCCAGGAACTTCTGACATTCATATTACTTTGGTGCAAACTGTTCCTGTAACAGGCGCAGTAATTGTCACAACTCCGCAAAAAGTAGCTTTAGCAGATGCGCAGAAAGGAATTTCCATGTTCCGCCAAAAGCAAATTAATGTACCAATTCTAGGCGTGATTGAGAATATGTCTTATTTCACTCCAGCAGAATTGCCAGATAATAAATATTATATTTTCGGAAAAGGTGGAGGAGAAGTCTTGGCAGATCGCTATGAAATTCCATTCCTCGGAGAAATTCCATTGGTGCAAAGCATTCGGGAAAGTGGCGATGAAGGCGAACCATTCGTAATGCAAGCCGACCATCCAGTAACTGCTTCTTTCAAGAAATTGGCAGAAGAACTGGCAAGAAATATTGCCATCAGAAATGCTTCTAAACAAGGAAATGAGGAAGCTGTTTTGAGTTAATTAGGCTTATCCGCTTTGAGTTTCCAAACTCAAAACAGATAAAGTCAAGGCTTAGAAGCCTTAATTAGCAACATAAAAAAAGAATTTAAAAGCTCAAGCATGTTTGCTTGAGCTTTTTTTGAAAAAAAATAATATGGATTTATTCGAGCAAGATTCACATAGTAAAAGCCTTTCCACAGCAGATTTTGAAGAACTATTGAAGAGTTTGGAAAAGCTAGAATCTAAACTTGAATTTAAAGGTCGTTTCACTAGAGAAGAGAAAATAGTTACTTTCCGAGAAATGGAAGAGTTTGTTTTTGGAGAGGGAATTGGAAATATTAATTCAAAAAGAGCACTCAAAGTCTGCCATGCCATGTTCTTTCTATTGTTTAGAAACGACATGAACGTAAGCGAGCCTTCATCAGAAAACAAGTTTCATTTATTCGGAACAAAAGAATGTTTTGCTTGGCAAGCCTCAATTACCTGCAACCCTACTGACAAAAAAGAATACTCCTGATTGTTACACTTTGCTTTGCTACTAAAAAGTGATTGTAAATGCTTATTTTTTGGTTACAAAATCAAAAAGAGCAACTACAATGACAATCAAATATAGTAAAAGCCGAACAATTGTACTTCCAATTGCGAGTGGTATTTATGGAAGATTCATGCTTGAGAGTAAATTTGCATACGAAACCATAAAGGAACTGTATGAAAGCCATGTGTATTTATTTCCCGCACAAATGTTGTCTGGCTATAAACTGAATGGTAGAATGCGCCTTTCAAAAAAAATAGAAGGCTTTCAAATGCGGAAAATCATGGTAGCTGGTACTAATTACCAAATTCGCCCGTCCTATATACTTCCATATTGTAGAGAACAGGTGGATTTGGTATCGAGAGGACTATTTTATTGAAATTCGGAGTTCCTTTTTGGGCATTGGCTTTCGTATTTGGCTACAATGAAACTTGGTGGTACCGAATATTCATCTCTTTAGAAAGGCATGATATACTATGAGGCTAAAGATTTGCCTGAACACATTATAGCGGACGAAAACCACATAAAAGTAAGAGAGATAAAAAAGTATGTGGCAACAACGGTAGGGGCAAATTGCTTTTTGGGAATGTCAGTATGCGATAATGCAAGTGAACAGTATTGAGAAATGGGTACAACACATTTAAGCAGGAGAGCCAAAGCTTAAAAGCAGGCTATGAACCAATTAGTGTCAATACCGATGGCTGAGCAGCGACCCAGAAAACATGGTAATCCCTGTTTGCTTCAATCCAGGTGGTGGAATGTTTCCTGCATGCTTTCTTAAAAGTCCGAGACAGAGCAACCAAAAAGATGGAATATCTATGAGCCAGCACGAAGAGAGAGAGGGTCCAGCGGATTAGAAGACTGAAAGAATAGGCAAGTGAATGTATAATGGATTACCCAATGAAGGCAAATATTTTGAAAATCTGCGCCAAAAAAGATAAATGGATGAAGCATATTGATAACCCAGATGCTCATAAAACATCCAATATGCTTGATCGCTTGATCAGGGCAATGAAAAAACATACGGTAAATTCTCCGATGTTTCATTCAACAACAGAAGCAACGACTAAAAATTTCAGGGCATTTGCGTTGATTTATAACTTCACACCTTCCTGCCCCTCGGTCTGGAAAGAGAAGCCCGAGTTGAAAAGCTCTGCCGAAAGACTAAACAAAAAAAAATATGCAGACAACTGGCTTGAAAATCTACTGCTCTCAGCTAAAAAACATCAATTTAGACAGCATAGCAAAGTGTGACAATCAGAAAAATTGCAGTCATAGCGGTGCTATGACTGCAATTTTTGTCCCAGCGGGGAATCGCTAGACTAGCTAACGTAGCCCGACCTCAAAAATAAACTGTGATAAATAAGCTATTTATTCCCCGTTCCTTAGAGCCTTTTAGCTAACACTAGAGCTAGCCGTTCGCATTAAATTTTGGGGAAACTAAACCTGTATTGAACCTAAAATTGAATATGACTGAGTTAGTGGAAACAGCTTTCAGTTGCTAAGAAGTTCCCAAAAATTGGCGAAACACGACTGACTGCCTTAACTCTCAGGATTTGATGGCGAGTTTCGGAAAGATTAGATTTCCTCTCATCGATAGGCGATTTACGAAATCCAAAAAAAAACAGTTTGCGTAATATCAGTTATTAATCAACTCTTGATTCGCCTACGCCCTTCGGCAAAGTAATGATAAACGTTGTTCCTTTTTCTAACTCGCTTTCTACTTTTAATTCTCCTTCATGTGCTTCTATAATTCCGTAGGAAATTGAAAGCCCCAATCCTGTGCCTTTTCCTACGGGTTTAGTCGTGAAGAAAGGGTCGAATATCTTGCGTTGTACTTCTTCAGGTATTCCATTGCCCGAATCACTAATGCTGATGGAAATGGAGTCTTCATGGTTTTTTGTGGAGATTTCTATCGTTCCTTTTCCTTCTATGGCATCTGCCGCATTGGCAATAATATTCATGAACACCTGATTCAGTTTGTTGGGGAAACACATGATTCGAGAAATGCTTTCATCATAATTCTTGCTGATTTCTATTCGGTGTTTGAATTTACTGTGAAGTAAAACTAAAGTAGAATCAATTCCTCTATGAATATCCGCTAGTTGTTTCTTGTCTTCACCTTTTCTGGAGAAGTCACTTAAACCACGAACGATTTCGGCAGCACGGTCTGCACCAACCTCAATATCACTCAATAAGTCTATAATATCTTTTGGAGCAGAATCAAATTCCAACTCTTCTTTTAAAGTATTTATAGAACGTAGTTTTTCTTTGATGAAGGTTTCTGTAGCACCAGGTGTGAGTCTTTCGTATTGTTCTAGCACTTCAATAATATCCTGTGCAATCATTCGTAGACTTTGCACTCCACCAGAAATGAAATTGATAGGGTTGTTGATTTCGTGTGCAACTCCTGCCACCATTTGCCCAAGGCTAGACATTTTTTCTGCCTGAATCAGCTTTTCTTGCGCTAGTTTCAATGCTTCCACGTTTTGCTGTTCTTGTTTCAGCATTTGCTCAACTTCATGCTTGGTGGCCAATAAAGTACTGTTGGTAATTACCAGCTCTTCTGCATTTTGTCTCGATTCTTCTTCCGAGGCGACCAATGAATCATTTGTAGTGTGTAAATCCTGCGTTCTTTCTTGTACTTTAAGTTCTAGGTTATGGTTGGCATCTTTGAGTTTGTTTCCCAACAATTCAGCACGACCAAATGCATTTACAAATTGTTTTGAGAGCACATAGGCTTTAGCTGTTAGTAGAGCAACTATACCAAAATTAAAAGCGTTAATGACAGGAATAATATACGCAGTGTGCAATAACTCTATGATGCCAGTTGCCATAATGAATAAATAGCCAAACAGATAAGCAACAGCACCCTCTCTTTTGCTGACAATTGCTTTTATTATTCCAAACAGCATAGCAACCATTCCCACCAATGTTAAAATCTCAAAGGGTCTGACAGCATGCGAGTGCCACTTGGGCGAAGTGAAAAGGCAAAAAACGGTAAATCCCCAGCATAGCCCTATCAGTATTTTGAAGAACCAATTAGAAAACTCCTTAGGAAAAACCTTTGAACTGAATTGCAAGCCCAAAGTGATAATCAAGAAAAAACTGATGATTTCCGAACGTGTACGCCATTCCCAGGAAAGTTCTGGAAAAAAATCTAAAATAATCATATTTCCCGCACTAAAAACTCTCAATGCAATGGCAAAACAGAAGAAGGCAAAGAGTAAAGCAGTATGTGATTTAGGCATTAATAGATAAATCCCTAAATGATATAAGGCGAATGCAATTGCGATGCCTATGATGAAGAAGGCGAGTAAACCGTCTTTATACTTTTGATGTCTGATTTTTATTTCATCTCCAATCACAACATGTTCCCATAAGCCACCTGTGCGATAATGGAAATTTGAGACTTGAATACGTAAAGTGAACTCTTTTTTATCTGTATTGAGTGGAATGATGTCCATTCGTAAACGTGGAATTGAGGTGGCTTCTGATATACCAATTTGCCCTGACTCCAGATAAAGTTTATCGTCAATAAATACCTTGTAAGCAGAAGATGCTCCCCGCATTTTGAGCGCTAGGTTTTTCGGAGACTCCTGTAGCTGGACTTTTAGCCAATAAGTACCGTAGCCATATCCATCAAGTGGCTTCCCATCTAAAGTAGTACTAGTCCAACCGCTTGGTACGTAAATCAATGAAGGTTTGTCAGTATATTCGGTAACTTCCCGATGGGTTAAAAACTTTCCAGAATAGTAATTCCAATCGCCATCTAAGGCAATAGGTTCTTCTTTAGAGAAATCAACATTAACTAAATTGGCTACACCAGACTGAATAACCTGTGAAAAAGCTATATGAGATAGCAATAATAGTCCGAGTAAAAAAGCAGCTCTTTTACTCCCTACAATTATTTTATTTGCTATGAATAAAGCCATTAAGAATTTTAGCGATTTGAGGAGAGTACCTTCTGAGACAAAATAGTATCAATAATATCTAAAATATGTCGCTTCGTAAACTTTTCAACGATTTATATTCATAAATATCATGTTTCACAACGTTGTAGAGTAGAGTTGATTAAATCATCTTGTAAACTTAGGATGTTATTTTTGAATTCATCGGGTGTTATTTTGAATAGTTCAGGTTTGAGTTCGTGCCACTTTTGTACTGAATCCAAAGGTGTTTTCACATTCAGTTCCCTTCTCAAAGAGTCGTGCCTCCTATCAATATTGTAATAGGTCTTGCTAAACCTTGCTTCATTTCAAGGTGGTTCTGGTATTTAATCCTCAGTATTGTATTATTCTTGATTGTCCCGTTTACCCTTTTTATCATCCCATTGGTCTTGGGCGTGATGAATCTGCTCGTCTAACTTTTTGAAATACTTCCTGTTTTCAATATCAATTTGCTTGGGAGTGGTTTGGGGTTG
>JBLIFI010000196.1:0-8305 GCA_047633715.1 Flammeovirgaceae bacterium | reverse complement strand
AGATAAATCCATGGCATCATTGGCAATTTCCCGAGAAGTGGCGAGTTTCAGAACATCCAAATGCGCTTTTGCCAAATCGAAATCGCCACGATAGTAAGAAAGCTTGGCATTTCGGAGTTTCGCATCGTGCCCCAAAGGTCTGTCTTTCTGAGATTTTTCTACCTGCGCATAAATCAAGGTCGATTCCCAAGGCTCATTTTTGAGCAAATAAATATCTCCCAAATCCAATTTCGCCTCATCAATTACATATTGCGAAATCCCCCGATGCCTTCCCGTAACAAAATTGGTAAGCTGGGCAATTGCCGTATCTCGGTTATTCAGATAAAAAGCATTCAATTTTGCCAAACTCCTGACAGCATCTGCGGTGTTCCTACGAATTCCGAACTCGGAAATGCTATTTTGGTACTCGGCAACCAACGATTTGATTTGCTCCATATCCACAGGGTAACTTCGCTTCACCACTTCCTCCTTCGACTGTATGAGCTTGTTTTTCGCCAAACCATAAACAGGTTTCTTGCTATATTTATCTACCAAGTATTGATAAATCTTCACCGCAGTTCCGAATTCTTTATTATTCTGCGCCAATTGCCCAATTTTCAAGATTTCAAATCCACCCGAATCCTTTCTTTTATCAATTGCCTTGGCTTGCAGAAATGCCTTGTAAAATTTCTTCTTTTGGAGATAGAACCAAGTCAGCATCTCGTTGTAAATCAACCTGCCAGGATATTTCTGCACATATTCAAACAGCTTTGGCTCAATGGAATCAAAATCCTCCTCCTCCAATCTATCTTGTAAAATTCCTTGGACGGTGGAAACCTCAATTTCATCCAATTCAGCATCCATATTTTTGAGAAGGTCGAAATAAGCCGTAAGCATTTTGTCGTTCTTTCCCCAATTGTAGTACAATTCACCCAACTCAAAACCGAATTCTTGTCTTCGGTTTTTTTGTCCGAGCAAATACGCCTTTTCCGCATACTCAAAAAGTCGAACATCCATGAAATGGACTGCGGAGTTTTTGAGTTGGTTGTCATTTCCCCGAATCTCTTCCAAAAAGTCATCGTAATGCGCCATCATTTTGTCCTCTTCGCCCTTCGCTTTCAGCAACAAGCCAAAATCTACTTGGTAAAGCGGTTTGTCTGGATTGGATTTCAGCAACTTCTTGAAATATTTCTCCGCCTGCTTATATTCCTCCAACTTCAGCATAGAAGCAAAATAATTCTTATGGATTCGCTCAATTTTGCTGTCTTCCTTTGCCAATTCGGCATAAATGGTAATCGCCTTCTCAAATTCCCCTTGCGAGAAATACTCATTCGCCAGCAAAATATCTTTGTCAGTTTCTGGCTTGCCCTCATCTACCCGTATTTGCGAGAATGCAAATGCAGAAGTGAGTAGAAGTAAAAGTAAGATTGTGTATTTTTTCATGGTTTGTGGTATTAGAATACTGTTTTTATTTTTTTTCATATAGTGCTAATTTTTCCTAATTGCACAGATGTCGGAATGTCAAAATAAACTCTCAAAAGCCCATGGTAAGCACGTTGTGCTATTTATTATTTTTCTATTTGACTATAAATGAGATGATTAAGAACTCAAAACAGGAAAATATTTAAACTAGACTACTTAATAAAACCCGACAAAGTTTTTTTTGTTGGAGTTCCCAACTGCCTACATTTATCAGAAGCAAGAACAATTAACGAATCGGAAACTTTGCGCAAAGAGTCTATTCCGCCAATTTTGGGACAAATCAAAACTCATAGCCATCATTGATTCCCACTCCAAACCCAATCAATCCATTATTTACAAAACTCAGCCCAAAATTAAATGCGGTGGAGCTTATTCATATTCTTAGCAATCAGATGATTGTTGACTTAAAACTCAATGAAATGCTTTATTTAAGTAAGTGTCTTTAAATAATTTCCTATTTTGGATAATGGCAGTAAATAGTGCTAGAAACAACAAAAAATCATAGCGCAAGTGTCCACTTGTGCCTTGAAAACTCAGGAGTAGCATTACTCCTTTGATGCTACTAAAACAGGAAACTATCTCGTAGAATCAACACTTTAATAGTTCCCTCTCAATGTCAGAATGACATCTCTTCGTTAACTAATTGAAAATCAATAAGTAGGACTGAACGCAACTGTTTTTTTGCCTGACGAGTCAAATGTTTCAAACTCAAAACATTTTTTTTCTCCACAATCAATTATTGAACTTGGGCAAAGCCTTTCAATTTCTTTTTAGTAAATATTCCTATCATCAACTGTCATTTCTTTCCTTTTACTGAAAAGTATATCTCCAATTACTCGGCAGTCTTTTTTTAGTTCGAGTGATTCTTTCAAGTAGCCAATTCCTTCGTCATCAAAAAAGTCTCAATTTTCTTTGCATAGAGTCGCCAGTAATAACAACGACTCGAAATCATTCCCAAACATTTTATGAAAATACTGCTTTTTCAATTTGAATTCGGAATCATCAGAATTCATTTCTTTTAGTATTCTCAATTCATAAGCATAACCTTCCTTGTTTTTTGGTTCACTAGACATCCAAATCTTAGCATTCTCTAATGCCATATTTAAGTAGTTCTGCCGTTGTTCATTTGGTTTAGCATAACTAGCCTCATAAAGTATGAAATAGATTTCTGTGGAGTCTCTAAAATCTATACTATCGTTTGAAAGTAAATTCGATAAAATACCTTTTGCCAAATCATACTTGTCATAAAGAACATACTCTAAAGCTTTCTCTTTTTGGTTTTCGATGATTTCCCGAACAGATTGAGAATAAACAGACTGAGAGAAAAGAAGCAAAAGTAAGACTGTGTGTTTTTTCATTGTTTGTGGTTTTTTGATATTTGTTTGAAGTACCTGTAAGAACCTCAGTTCTGACAGGTATCGAATCCTCAGATTCGAGGAAAGTATCAAAAATAATTAGGTAAACCCTTCTCAAATATTAATTAAGCTATTTCCCAATTTCCTTCATGTTCAATTCCTGTAATATCCGATAAAAGGCGAATAAAATCATTCCACTTTGAAATTGTACCATCTGCATTGTGTAACTCAATTACTGATTTTCTATCGAAATAATTAATTTCTGTACCACTCAAATCAACTCCATAGCCTTTTTCTACTATTACAATATGAGTATTAGAAAAATACTCTTCAGCATATTCCCATTCTGGTTTAAAATAATGTCTTATGTTCTTGCTAGTCTTATGAGCTGTTCTTCCCCAAATTGTTTCTTCATTTTCTATAATATTTTTTTCTATCAAATTCTTTTTTATTGTCTCACAATAGTTATTTTGTGATTCTTCCTTTGGCCAAAATTTTAAAATTATGTCTGACATTTTAAATTATTTTATTGTACACTACTGCATAGAGATAATCAGGCTCACTTTCAATTTTGTGATTCCTCCAATTCTTTTTTTAGAAAATTGCGTAATGGAAATGTAGAATAATAAGCCAAAATAATAGGCTCTATCGTGAATTTGGTTAAAAGGTATAACAAAACTAAGATTTGAAGAAATTAGCTTGTTTTTCGAGTTTGTTAAAACTCGAAAAACAAGCAATAAAACTGGTTCAAGCGGGGCTTCCCAAGCGTCCACACTTGAACCTAATAACTTAAACTTCAAAATCATGAATTGCACTCAATACCCAAATTCACGATAGAACCAAATAATATTCTCCTCTCGAAAAAATAATTTAACTTCCTCATTCGATTTAGAATGATAAAACGCTGGTTTAGAGTCTAATTTCCACTTTGTGCTGTCCAATTTCAACTCGTTCCAATAAACAGTTGAAATTTCTCTTGGAGATTGTTCAAGGTTTTCAATCCAAGAATCAATCGAATCTGATTCAACTTTCAAAGCAAATGTAAATTGGTAATCGGAAGGAGCGGGAAGACCTACACTATTATCTTGAAACCAAATATGATATTCAGCATCTATCAATCCAGCTTCTTTTTTCAAATACTTTTTGCGTAATTCAATCTTCTCAGTTTTCGTTTCAATTTGATAACTATAAACATCAATTGACCTACTCTCAGATTGGCATGAACAAATAAATATCAAGAAAGGCAAAAATAAAATTATACGTTTATTCATAATTTCAAAACTCATTATAGAAATCATTTTTCATCTCTGATTCGTATGGGTACATGCTTGCAAGATGCCCTTATGAGTGTGATAGACACCTGCAGGTTTCATAAACAAAACACTTTTACCAACCCGATTTAGTTTGTCAGAAGATAAGTTCTGCCTAAATTTGACCTCAGCAATATTTCCTGCTGGGGCAGACTCAAAGGGAAACTCGCCAGAAAAAAATCGTGACTCTGCTGTTTTTCAGGTTGAATGGCTCCAAGAGGGTGAATGTTATCTATTCGCCAAGCCAAAAGATCTTTGCAAAGACATTGCGTAGGCATTGGTTCAGCCGAACCTACATAGAGCAATTTTTCAAGATACCCAAGCACGTGCTGAAAATTACTGAAGCGAGAACAAAAAACAAGCAAGAGCTGGAATTCAAAATTCTGCGATTCGCCTTCATGGCTGTTGAAGCGCAAAAAATAGTCAAGTTCCTGAGAAGGAAATTCAGTGCATTCAAAGGAAAAGGCTTTGTCGCCTTGCAGAGAATACTCTGTTTTGAACAGGAAATAATAGACCTTTTGCAAAAAAACACACACATATAAAAACCTAAAAATCAAATACTTATTGGACAATTAAACTCTACAATTTAAAAGAGAATAGAAAATGGCAAATTGGACTCGATTCTACATACATTCCTCTGATGTAAAGAGTTTAACAACTATTTTGGAAAGATTGTGTGAAGCAGAACCCTTTGTGATTGAAGATTTTCCAGAAAATTTTCATGATAGTTTTCTAGCTGACAATGATACTACTCCAAACTATTTAGTTTTCGCTGAAATACAAAATGGCTGGATTACTGTGCTTTATAATAGCTTCTGTAAATTGGAAAAATGGGCTTCAGAAATCTCTAATGAGCTGAAGTGCGTTGTGATTATTTCTGTAGTACAAACAGTTTCTGAATATTATTATTTCTCGCAATATGCGAATGGTACTAAAATGAGGGAAATAGAAGTTTGCCATGAGGATGGAACGGAAACTATAAATTATGGAGAAAAATACGATTTTGAAGCAGATGAGATTGGCGAATCTTATGAAGAGGATGGAGAAGTTGAATACATTTTCAGCTTTGATAGCTTAGGAACGGAAATTAAATAAGATGCTACTTTCTCTTGTTTCTTTTTGGGCTATTCTTCGTTAAAAAAAATTGCCGTAGCGGTGCTATGCCAAACTTTTTTGCCTAAACTAGCCTCAAAAATAAACTGCGACAAAACACGCATTTATTTATTCCCCGTTCCTTAGAGAAATATTGCCAACATTTTGGTCTGAATCCGCAAGCAGAATGGAATAATATGAGTTGGAATGTTTTGAAAGGAGTACAAGACAAAAAAACAATGAATGAGTTTGTAAAAGAGTTTACCAAGGAACACCAAAAGCCATGGTGGAAATTTTGGTAGAGACAGAGCATGCTATGTCTCTGTTGTTGTGATTTGACAAGAAATAGGATGATTATTTTACCAATATTTTTTGTTGAAAAATAAAAAACTACGCTAATGAAATCCATAACTCAAAAATTTTTCAAACCAATAGACATTGCTCCGTTGGTGTTTTTCCGAATCTTCGGAGGTCTGCTCATGACCATCGAAATCACAGGCGAGTTGCTGACCAAATATCGGTTGGAATATCTCCACCCGACTTATCATCTGCCTTACCCATTTTTTGAATGGCTCACACCTTGGGGCGAGATTGGGATTTATGCGCACATGATTTTCAATATTCTGATGGGAATTTGTGTGGTTTTGGGGTTTTATTACCGAATCACGGCCTTTCTGCTATTTCTCGGCACGAGTTCCCATTTCCTGATGGAGCATTCCGTGTATATCAACCATATTTATTTGTATTGGTTGTTGGCATTTTTGCTCACTTTCATTCCCGCCCATCGGGCTTTCTCGCTAGATGCTAGGCGGAATCCTGAAATACAATCTTCTACTGCGCCAGCTTGGTGCCGACTGATTTTACTTTTCCAAATTTCGCTGGTCTATTTCTTTGCAGGAATTGCCAAAGTCAACCCAGATTGGTTCAATGCTATTCCCATGAAAGTTTGGCTGAACGAGAAATCTCATTACCCAATTATTGGCGGTTTGCTTGGCACAGATTGGTATCCGTATTTGGTTTCTTACGGAGGAGTTTTCTTCGATTTGCTGATTGTGCCTGCCATGATTTGGCGAAAAACTCGGAAACCCGCTTTCATCATTGGCTGTGTTTTCCACATAGCCAATGTTGCCATGTTCGGGATTGGCACTTTCCCGTGGAT
Source organism: Flammeovirgaceae bacterium (assembly GCA_047633715.1). Classification (GTDB taxonomy): domain Bacteria; phylum Bacteroidota; class Bacteroidia; order Cytophagales; family Flammeovirgaceae; genus JBLIFI01. The sequence goes on along the minus strand of JBLIFI010000196.1, from coordinate 1,928 downwards.
TTCCATTGTGTTGACATCTCTGTTTTTCCCACCAGAAATTTTTCGCAAAATGGGTTTCTTGGCGAAAAAACTGCCGAAGCTGGATTTCAATAAATACAAAACTCCCTCTCCCAAATGGCAGAAAATTGCATTGGTTGGATTGGGTTTCTACGTATTCATTCAATTGGCAATTCCGATGCGTCAATTTTTCTATGGTGGAAACCTCTCTTGGCATGAAGCTGGGCATAATTTCTCTTGGCACATGATGTTGCGTAGCAAACGATATGGTTCACTTTCCTACAAACTTCAAGATTCAAAAACAGGAAAAACTTGGCAGGAAAACCCACAAGGCTATCTTACTCGAAAGCAATATGAGAGAATGAAGGGAAAGCCCGACCAAATTCTGTTCTTCGCTCATTTCCTAAAACGAAAACACGAAGCAAAATATCCGAACATAGAAGTTTACGCTCATTCCACAACTTCCCTCAATTTCCAACCCGCAAAACTATTGGTAGATTCTACCGTGAATTTGGCAAATGAACAATGGACTTGGGGCGTAGCAGATTGGGTAATGCCTTTTGAGGAGGAATGAGTTGATTTGTTGATTAGATATTATCACGATTGGTTTATTATACTTGTTTTCTGAATCGAATCGGAGGGTCGAGGTACGAATAATTACTGTAGAGCGGGTTTCACTACCCGCTCAATCTGATGGATTTACTGTACAAAACCAATCGTGATAATATCTATTACATACAAGTCCCAACGGGACGAAATATCTTTAGCCTAGGACGTGAGTCCTAGGAGCGAATTTTGAACCCAAAAATTGAAAACCCTGTAAGTAGTCTCAGACCCTTGCAGTCGTTGGCTTCATAGCGATTTTGGGCAAAATAGCTTAGTTTTACTCTTCAATTAACACAAAACCAGCATGCTAGAGAATCTCCACATAAAAAACTTCAAATCCATAGCGGATGAAAGCATTGATTTAGGCAGAATCAATGTGTTTATTGGCGAGAACGGAAGTGGAAAATCCAACATTCTCGAAGCATTGATGATGGCGAGTTTGGCAGAAACTTATGGAATAATTGATGCGGATATTCTTTATACAAATGGCGTGAGAGTGAGCAAACCTTCTTTGATGATGAGCAACTTTGAAGGCAAGGAGCAAATGGGAATAATTAAAATTCAATTAAAATACCTAGAAGAAAGCACTATATATTATGATATTGAACCATTGGAAGCTCTTAACATTGAGTCAGAATGGGAAAGGTTGACAATAATAAAAGAAAACCAACTAAAAAAAGCACTTGAATATCTCAAAAAAAATGAAAATTCTAGTAAAACACATGAGCAACTATCTTCTGAATACATAAGAGAAGAAGAGAAATCTAAAGGTAAAATGAAGAGTTTTCTCTCCAACTTCATTATCTACACACTCAACACAGAAGCACTTCGTGGGATTCCCGAATTTCAGAAATCCAGAAAGGGCATTTATGGCGAGACTTTAGATAAAATAATTGCCAGTTTGAGTGAATCGGAATTAGAGGAATTGAAGGAGCATGTTTACGGGAAAATTGAATGGCTAGATGATTTTTTTATTGATAAGAAAGATGAGTTGAAAAGAAAAGGCTACAAAATGAGTAACAGCCAGTCTTTGCTCTATTTCAAAGACAAACACATGTCGGAGGAAGGAAACAATAATCTATTTTCCGCAGAAAACTCCAACGAAGGAATTTTGCATTTGCTTTTCTACTTGGCAAATATCATTAGTACGAAAACTTCCAAACTCTTTGCGATTGACAATATCGAAACTGGGCTCAACCCTCGTTTGTGCGAACACACAATGGAAGAGATTTGCACACTCGCCAAAAAGCACGATAAGCAAATTCTGATTACCACACACAATCCCGCCATTTTAGATGGTTTGAACTTGTTGGATGACGAAATTA
>JBLIFI010000195.1:0-8321 GCA_047633715.1 Flammeovirgaceae bacterium | reverse complement strand
TAAAATTGGTGGAGATGTAGTTTGTGGGTCAACTTCTAGATTGATAATGGCAAGCGGACAAGGTGGTTATGTCACTCGTGGTCTGAATACTTGGGGAGTAAGTGATAATTTTTTTTCTACAATTATCATTGATAACAATCATGCAACAGAGCGGACTGCTACACTCATTCCAAACTCTACTTTGAACGTATGTGATACCATGAATTTGATTTCAGGTAACTTTGGTTTGGGTGGAGCAAGTGGAGACGAGAATTTTATTCAAATAGGAGGGGCTGGAAGAGTAAGCGGAGCAGCGGGTGCAAATAATACTTATGTATTTACCGATGCTAGTAATAGTTTCACAGGCTCTAAGTTCTCTAACCTTACGTTTAATAATAGCAGGAAAGCTGCTGATGATTTGGGTGGAGATAGTGGGAAATTCCTTCATTTTACCCAAACAGGAGATGGAATGTATATTAAGTCTATTTGGATGCAGCGTAGATTTGGAACTAATGATATAGGCTCTATAACTTTAGGTAGCCAATTGATTGTTGGGGATGAGACTGTAATGAATGGAACTTTCCAGTTTAATGGAGCCGAGTTGATTTTAAACGATCAACTACTTACGCTCAATTTACAAACAAATGGGTTTAGATCATTTGGATATAGCGCAGCGAACGCACCAAAGTGTATATTCAGAGGTTCTGCCGATTCAGAATTAGTCATAAATGGACCTGGTAGATTAAATGGAGATACAGATGAGCCAATCATTTTCCGTTGGTATGAAGGGTTAAACACAGGGGATAACAATACAACTACATTCCCTCAAATTATTGGTTACCAAACACTGAAAAGATTAGAGATTAACAGAACAGGAGACACTGATAATGACATTGCTTACCTTGGTTCAAACCTTACAATAGAAGAAGATTTGGATTTAGTGAAAGGAGTTTTGGCTTTATCTAACTTTACAAATCATTCAAACAATCGAATATTCACAATCAATGGCAGGGTAAACAGGCTAGATACTGACCCAACTACAGGTTTCGATATTTATGAAGGCGCAAGAATAAGAGGTGGAAACCAAGCACAGGCGGTAATTGGCGGGTCAGGTTCAGTAGTAAGTTTATTCATTGATGCAGAAACAGGAGCATTCCTAGACAGAAGCCTTCACTCACTTACAATCAACCGAACTTCGCATAGAACTTTACTGAGAAGTAATGTGAGATTGAGTGGTGGTACGTTAGCGATTGCCACAGGGGCAATTTTGGATCTGGAAACAAATTATACTGATGCTACAGCTGGTAGAGTGAGAGGAATCAATATTGGTGTGCCAATTTCAAATTCAGGCGCAAATCAAGGCACATTTGGAGGTTCTTATCGTTCAGAAATATTATTCTTCAATAATATCAATCACAATGACTTACGTTTTGCAGCTGGGGAAAATCAGTTGAGAAGATTCAGATTTGAGTTTAGCATAGGAAATACTTCCGCTGTAAGGCTTACTAGCGATTTGACTGTAGGAACTCCGATTGGAGATGGAAATGCGGGCTTAGGTTTTGCAGATTTGAATGGGAGAATGGATTTTGTTGGAAATGGTAATCTGATTTTCAATGGAAATATTCTGACTTTTAACTCTACCGCAAGCAACTTTGTCAGAACTGCAAATGGTAGATTTACAGGCGATTTCAATGCTGATTTCATGATAAATGGAACAGGAGCAACTGGAGATGCAATCAATTTTGCAACTGGAGCGGAAAGATTGGAAATCTTCACGCTCAATAGAACTGCAACAGGTACGGCAACCTTGGGAACTTTACTGGAAGTAGGAGATCCATCAATAGTAGCAGGTGCACCTGGTAATTTTAACTTAACAAACGGTACGTTGATAATGGCAAATCAGCCATTGAGAATTGCTAACGATATTAATATTACAAATGGTAGGCTTAGAGGAAGAGACGGAGTGGCAAATACGATTCTGAATATTCGTGGACGTGGAGAAACTGATGCTCTTGTATTTGATGTAACTACACTTGCAAATCATACACTCGGAGGCTTGATTATTAACCGTTCTCTGAATGACGCAGGGGTGATTACCGATATTGATTTAGGTTCAGATGTCCGAGTAGGAATAAATGGAAGCGGAACTTCTGGTTTGGAATTGACAGATGCAGATGGTGTACTCTCTTTAGAGGGAAGTAAATTGACGTTGCGAGACCAAATATATGGAACTGGAAACCTGCGAGGAAGCTTTACTTCTGATTTGGCTGTGGAAGGAGTTTACGCAACCAATACAGGAACATTGAATTTCAAAACTGATAATTTAGAAGATAATTATCTCCAAACATTCTCAATGAACAGAATTTTAGGAACTCCAGGTTCTGTAACAATGGGAACTGACTTGAATATTGGCGAACCAAACGCATCTGGTAATCAATTTAATGGCGAGTTTGATTTGACTGCTGGTAGTCTAGTAATGAATTCGACTATCATTACCATTAACTCCACAGCAAATAACTTTACTTCAACAGCGAATGGGTCGTTCACAGGAGATTATAGTGCAGACTTAATTCTGAATGGCACAGGAGATTTAGGAAATCCAATCAACTTTGCCTCTGGAGCAGAGAGACTGGAAATATTTGAAATCAACCGCTCTGCCAGTACAGACGATGTTGCTTTAGGAACTGATTTGATAATGGGTAATCCTGTTTCGGCAATTCCTTCTGGACATGTTCAATTGCAAGACGGTACATTAGAGTTGAATGGTAACTCACTCACTATCAATAATGAGCATATCAGAACCAACGGCTTCTTTAGAGGAAGCAATACATCTGAAATGATTATTGGAGGAAGAGAAGACTTCAACCCATTATTCTTTGATACTTCAAGCGATGCCAATAAAACATTGCTGAATCTAGCAATTACCAGAACACTCAATAATGCAGGTACTGCGTTAGACATTGATTTAGGAACTGATTTGATTGTAGGTGTAGCTGGCGGAACTGGCGAATTAGATTTGAATCCAAGCACGGTGTTAAGCATAGAGTCTAATGAACTCAGGTTAAATGGCGATTTGGCAGAGAATGATGGCACAATAAGAGGTTCAAATATTTCCGAATTATTTGTGGGAGGTCAAGATGCCATAACTGGCACGTTGAAAATGACAACGGGCAATAGAACGCTAGATTTATTCTCAATCAACAGGTCTGGGGCAACTGCCAATATTACGCTAGGCACAGATCTAACGCTGGATGGCGCAACCAATGCCAACTCCTTAACTTTGACAGATGGTTTGGTAACTACCACAACCGCTAACTTGATGACGTTGAATGACGATGCATTGGTAACAGGCGCAACCTACACAGATGGCGGTTCGTCTGGTGGTTCAGATGCGTCATATATCAATGGCCCAATAGCCAAAGATTTTGCTTCTGATTTGGGAACGTATAGATTCCCAATAGGTAAAAATAGTACTTTCTTAGAGGCTGGAGTGAAAGATATGAATGCCTTCCCAACTACATTTAGGGCAGAGTATTTTGATGGGAGCTTTGGTAGAATAAGTGGTTTTTGGGTAAGGGCTTATCCAGAAACAGACCCTCGATTTATTAGTCGAGTGAGTAGTTTGGAATACTGGGATATTGATCAGACCGCAGGAACTTCCAATGCGAAAATTGTATTGCATTGGAATGCCGATAGCGAAGTGACAGATCCTAACATACTGAAAATAGGGCATTTTTATGACCCAGGTGCAGGAGACGGAGAGCTTTGGGAAGGTGAAGGATTGTCTGTCAATTTTGCAGGAGATGCTACAGGAGGCTATCATATTTCAGCTCAAGATATCTCATATTTTAGTCCATTTACCCATGCAACTACTGTTGATCCATTCAATATCAATCCTCTGCCAATTACTTTGGCAAGCTTCGATGCAGAATATGTGGAAGGAAAAGGCGTGAGATTGTTCTGGAAAACGCTCTCGGAAATCAATAATAAAGGATTCATTCTGAAAAGGTCTATTGGAAATGATGGAGACATGGAGTTTTTGACTGACTACAACGAGAGCGAAGAATTGGTTGGTGCAGGAGATTCCAAAGAACCTTTGGAATATGCATATTGGGATGAAGAGGTAAATCTTAAAGCGGGCGAGTCACATTATTACCAACTGTTCCAAAAAGATTTTGATGGAAAAGTTACTGCTTTCAGAATTAGAGTAGTCAATATAGGTGGCAAATTGGAGCTCTACCAAAATTATCCGAATCCAGCGAAAGATGAAACCACTTTGAGTTTCTCTTTGGATAAGGAAAGAGAAGTTTCCTTGGCAATCTACAACCAACTCGGGCAACTGATTTATGTGGTGAAAGAGGGTTCGTTCCCACAAGGAACGCACGAAGTGAAATACAACACTCGCAATTTGGCAACAGGCACTTATGTAGTAAGGCTCGTTTATGGCGAAGGTCAGAAAACCAAGAAAATGCTGATTGTGAAATAATAATAAACAAAATAGAGTAGGGGAGCTGGCAATTGTCGGCTCCCCTTTTTCGTTTAAGAAAGAGTGTTTTCCTAACAACGGGTAAACAAGAATGCATTTTGGAACTATCAAGCAAGTCTTTCTATTAAATTACTAACTTTACATTATTGCCCATAAAAACTCTTAGACTCAAAACAGGATGATATTTCAGCATATAAATAGCAGACTTCAAATTGCTTTTACATTCGCCATCTTATTTCTTACTTCATTTCTTGGATTCTCCCAAAACGTACAGTTGGATTCTGCATTGCGTTTGGTCAACGAGAAATCCTGTATGGGATATACCTCTTCAATCACATTCCCAACTGGGAAAGTGAGTTCCTACCTGAAAAAAGAGCTGAATGAATACGGAAAAAATGAAGGAAAGCGAAAAACCTACGTTTATAGAAACTCCAAAGTAGTAGGAATGAATGAGTTGGTTACCATCTATTCGCAATTGGAAAAGACTTCAAAAGAGAACTGTGAATTGTGGCTAGGTATTTTGACAGATGATGGGGAAAGCCACTTAGAAAGTAAAGGAATTCTCTATGATATTATCCTCAATATTTATTTGAATGAGGCAGATAAGGCAATTGAAAGTGCGCAGAGAGACTATGATAAATCTTTAGACAAAGGATTTAGTCTATCAGCAAAATTGCAGCATAATATCAATGGTAAGAAAAAAATAGAATCGGAGCTCAACAAAAATGAACACGAGTTAAATAAAATCCAAAGACACCTTGTTCGTGTGCGAGAACGAAATGACAGGCTTAAAACCGCCTTGAACGAAGCCATCACGAATACAACGAATGCAGATGCCATAGAGAAAGCTCAAAAACACTACGATAAAGTTGCTAAAGACCTAGGCGATTTAGAGAAGAAATTTAGCAAGGTAACTAGTAATAAAGCTAAATTGGAAGAAGGTTTAATTAAGAATGAAAAAGAGAAGCAAGAGTTGGAACTTGGTATATCAAGTAATTTAGAGGAACAGGTTCAACTGAAAGAAGTGCTGGAGAAATTGAAGCAGAGCAGGTCTGAAATAAGGTAAGGAACAATGAGAAAATAAACTGCGATAAGTGTACAAATTATTATTTTACTGTTCCTAGATGTTATAGAAACTGTTTTTTTTTGGATTTCATAGACTGCCTATCAATGAGAGGAAAGCATCTGGAGAATCTAGCCACCAAAAATAAGGAACTGGCACAGAATTTCCTGCTTTCCAGTTCCGATATTATTGAGAGTTATTTTGGGAAATTCAAAGCCAAGATACAAGAGCAGAGATGGTCTGACCGAATTTGTCTTTACCATTGCCACTTTTGAAAAACATAAAGTGTAGGCAGTTGAGGTTAGAAAAATAGCTCTCAGAGCAACTTAAATGAAACGCCAAAAACCAACGAACTTTTAGCCTCCATTGTATAGCCTATGTGAGGGATAATGAATATTTGCTTTCACTTTGGAAAGTAAGCTTTACTCCTCCTCTGAAAAACAATAAATCCTTAAATTATCCATGCCAGTTCGCAATAATTTCTAGCTTTGCAACTTCACTTTTTGAAATTACAAATGAGTTGGATTTATTTTGTAGATGTATTTGGAACATGCGTTTTTGCAGTTTCTGGAGTACTGACTGCCATTCAGAAGAAGTTTGATTTGGTAGGAACACTCATCATTGGTTTCGTTACGGCAATTGGCGGAGGAACTTTGAGAGATATTCTAATTGGTAGGTTTCCTGTGGGTTGGCTCAATGACCGAAATTATTTCATTGCCATACTTGTGGGTTACATTATTGCCTATTCTTTCAAAGAAAAGGTGTTGGAGTTCAAGCGGAGTATGTTTTTGTTCGATACGGTTGGAATTGGATTGTTCACCATTTTGGGAATTCAGGTTTCCTTACAGAATAACCTAAACATTGAAATTTGCCTATTTATGGGAGTGATTTCTGCCTGCTTTGGGGGAATGATTCGGGATGTGTTGACGAATGAAATTCCACTTATTTTCAGAAAAGAGATTTATGCTTTTGCCTGTTTCGTTGGTGGAATCGTGTATCTAATTTTGAATTCCTTTTCCCCATTCGAAAATCTGAATATTATTTCCTCTATCTTCATCGTAATTCTAGTGAGATATTTTTCTATTAAGTACAAATGGAGTTTGAGTTTTGGAGTGAAAGAATGAGTTTGGGAAATAGATAATAAAATAAAGCCTAGAATAGTTGAAGTTTACACTTGCATCATTCTAGGCTTTATTTTTTGTTACTTGCTATTCAATACTTGGTAGTGCGAAACAAGTAATGCTATTTAAAACTGAATCGGCTAAAAATAGGAATTTGCTAACGCAAATAGTTTATTTCACGACAGCTGGAAGCTGTCGGCTACAGATACAGTTTCGTGAAATAATTTCCAGTATCACCTGCTTCACACTACCCAATACTTTATACTATTAAATCACACCCAGCTCTTTTCCAACTTCGGTAAATGCTTCAATCGCCTTATCCAAATGTTTCTTTTCGTGAATGGCAGAAATTTGCACACGAATTCGAGCTTTGCCTTTTGGCACAACTGGGTAGTAGAATCCAATTACGTAAATTCCTTTTTCGAGTAATTTCTCAGCGAAAGTCTGGGAAAGTTTTGCATCATAAAGCATTACAGGTGTGATGGCATGCTCTCCTTTGGGAATATCAAAACCTGCTTCGGTCATTTTTTCTCGGAAATATTTAGTATTCTCTTCCAACTTATCTCTCAAATCGGTAGATTTTGAAAGCAAATCGAAAACCGCAATAGATGCACCTACGATTGATGGGGCAAGGGAATTAGAGAACAAATATGGCCTAGAACGCTGACGAAGAATATCTACAATCTCCTTTCTGCCAGAAGTAAAACCGCCCATTGCTCCGCCCAAAGCTTTGCCCAAAGTGCCTGTGATAATATCCATTTTGCCCATTACGCCACAATGCTCATGAACGCCTCTGCCCGTTTTGCCCATAAATCCTGTACTATGGCATTCGTCAGACATCACTAAGGCTTTATATTTCTCTGCTAATTCACAAATTTTATCGAGTTGTGCAATCGTTCCATCCATAGAGAAAACGCCATCGGTAACAATAATTTTCTGCTTTGCGCCTTGTGCATCGGCATCTTGGAGTTGTTTTTCCAAATCTGCCATATCGTTATGAACGTATCGGAAACGCATGGCTTTGCACAATCTCACTCCATCAATAATAGAAGCATGATTGAGTGAATCGGAAATAATCGCATCTTCTTTGCCCAAAATCGGTTCAAAAACGCCACCGTTCGCATCAAAAGCAGCTGCATAGAGAATCGTATCTTCTGTACCGAGGAAATCGGATATTTTTTGCTCCAGCTCCTTATGAATATCTTGTGTTCCACAAATGAATCTGACCGAAGACATTCCGAAACCGTGCGTGTCAATTGCCTTTTTGGCAGCTTCAGTTACAGTCGGGTGCGAAGATAAACCGAGGTAATTATTTGCACAGAAATTAATCACTTCTAAGCCTTTATCAGTTTTAATCTCCGCTCCTTGTGGAGTGGTAATGATGCGCTCGCTCTTGAAAAGTCCTGCATCTTTTATTTCTTGAATTTCTTTTACTAATACGGGTTTCAGCGTTTCGTACATGAGGTTTATTGGATTTGAATTGAAAACTGGTTTTGTGGCAAATATCGGGAAAAAATTTGATTCGGTGATTTAAGGATTTGGGGCGGGTGTACGTCTAAATGCAGTTTTCAAAAAAATAATCAAACTAAATATAGCGCAAGTGTCCACTTGTGCCTTATATCCAAAGGCAAGCATTATACGCAAAGACTCTTTTCTGCATTTAGACGTACAC
>JBLIFI010000194.1:0-8325 GCA_047633715.1 Flammeovirgaceae bacterium | reverse complement strand
ATTAAAAGCTACACCTCAGTTCTCGTTCTTTCTCTATCTAAACTGAACAAGCCAATTGGAAACATAAGCTCTTCGGATGTCCAAAATTACCTTTACCATAAAAAATAGCATTCTCTTCCCAAAAGCAGATAGACCTGATGTTACGCAGAAAAGCACTTGGCTGTGTTCTTTTGAACCTGCCAATGTGCGAATTCGAGGTAAAACTGAGCCTTTGCGTAACATGAGTAAAGACTACTTTAAGCAAAGTACTAATTATGAGAGTCGGACAAGTCTAGTAAAGAACTTTATTTCTTCTCATCAATGAACAACTTGTGAAATCCAACCTGAAAAAAATACTGCCATAAACCTTTGAGATTTATGGCAGTATCAAGATTTGTTTATCTCTCAATTAGCTTTCTCAGCGCAGCTTCTCTTTCTGCTTTTCTTGTATTTTCCACTCGCTTATAGGAGTCGTAAAGTTTCTTTTCGGTGTTTTCACTTTCGTTGCAAGTGTAATTGCCCAATCGCCAATCGAGTGGAAGCCAATAGTTGCCTTCCTCGTCTATGTTGTGGGCAATTGCCATATTGGGTTTGTTGTAGAATTCTTTGAGCCTGGATTTTGTATCAGCAAAGTCTTGCTGATTGCCAATGAAAACCTCTGCCCAAGCGTGTGCGCCTCCCGAGCAAGTTCCGTACATAATTCTGCTTTTTCCGCCAATGGCTTCCACCATCGAAGCCATCACAATGCTGAAATCATCGCAATCTCCTGCCAAACCAATTGCCAAAGTATGGTCTGCTGGCGACCAATAATCGTGAGTTGCCAAAACTGGGTCATTTACATACGCCCATTTAGAGGAAAGATGCACATGAATTGCGGCAACTTGCTTAATTCCTGTTGGCCCAGGTTTTAGCTCTTCGCCATTGGAGTAAGAACCGCTGTGCGCTTTTGCCAAACTCACGGCAAAATCTCGAACGCAGGCTTTATTGGGTTTCACGGCATCTTCGAAACTGTGTACTTTGTTGCTAGTATCTTTGGAGTTAGCGCACCAAGCAATATTCGAGAGTGCTTCCGACTGCTCTTTGAGGAGTTTTTTATATTCTTCATTCTGTTTTTTGAGTGATTCGAGAATACTAATGTCTCCTTCATTTTTGACGATATTGTCTTTCAGGTTTTCCATCTTCTCTTTCTTCTCCTCTTCACTCAAATTATCGTCTTCCAAAACAGAATCTACATACTTTTTTACCGCAGGCATTTGCTGATATTTCTCGTCAATTAGTTGAGAAAGTGTGCCAATTCCTTCATCAATGGAAAGGGCAAAGTCTGTTTTGGGCGGAACGATTCCGTAAGCATTGGAAGCCACCAAAAAGCCGACTGGTAAAATAGCAAGCAAAATAAATTGAGGAACAAACTTTAATTTTTTGGCGAAACTGAGAAGGAAACCAAAAACTCCTACGCCAATTCCTAGCAAATAATTCAGTTGGATATTAGAAAGAAATGAGGTTTGGAGTGCGAAATCCCGAAACCATTTCATAAAACCAACTTCTGCTGCCGTGGAAATGAGGAAAAACCCAACCACTAAACCTAGAAAAGTAGCGGAAACATTGTCGCCTCCACCAAAAAAGACCGCTAAGCCAATTAGCCCGAAAGCCACCACAGTCATGACTGATAAGTTGCCAAACCTACCCAGGTTTTCTGCCAAGAACTCAGCTGGAGCATGAATATCGAATGCGTAGAGAATGCCTGGAAGCAAGAATGCAAAACCAAGGAAGCCAATGAAGGAGAAGAATTTTTCGTAGGTTGTCATTTTTTTGATTTACGATTTACGAGGTACGATTTATTTTAGATTGTTTGAGTTCTTGAACGGAAGAAAAGGGTTATTTGGATTTTATGAGTTATTAGATTTGGCTGTTACTGGTTGATTTTCATGTATTTGTAATTTTAAAATAATTTAAATCCGATAAATAATAGGGTTATATATTGTGTTAACTGGTAATTTTGAACTAATATTTCTGTGCTTTAAATCGCAATGCCTGACTCGACTCGGAGAGTCGAGGTACAGAAATATTTCTTTTGAATTCGATAGTAATTTCGACTTTATTATTTCATCAATTTACAGGTTGTATTTACTATCTTGCCAACTTACTACTTTACTATTTGAGTTCACTATTTCGCAAAATCACTAATTCACCAATTCCCATGTCGAAGCCTTCTGAATTGATGGAAACTGAATTTCCATTCACACCTACCCAAAGCCAAAAGCAGTTATTTGAAATGATGGATAATTTCATTTCAGACACCAAAACAGCAAGAAACACTTTTGTGCTGAAGGGTTATGCAGGAACGGGAAAAACTTCGATTGTAAGTGCTTTAGTGAAGGTGCTGCCCAAGTTCGATTACAGTTTTGTATTGCTCGCTCCAACAGGAAGAGCCGCCAAAGTAATGTCGGTTTATGCGCAGAAAAAAGCTTTCACAATCCACAAAATCATTTTCAAGGCAAAGGAAGACTCTAAAACTGGGAAAATGAGTTTTAAGCGGATGAAAAATACTGCAAAAAACACAATTTACCTGATTGATGAAGCTTCTATGATTAACAATTTCTCGGAATATGGGAATGATAGTTTACTAAGAAACCTGATTTCCTTTGTGTTCGAGGAATATTTTTCTGGCAACAAAATCATGTTCATTGGTGACACAGCTCAGTTGCCTCCCGTTGGGCAATCGGTCAGCCCTGCGTTGGATGGAATTGTTTTGCAACATGAATTTGAGTGCAGTGTGATAGAGCATTTATTAGTAGATGTAGTTCGGCAGAAAGAGAAATCGGGTGTGTTGGAGAATGCCACGGCAATCAGAAATCAGATTGCCAGAGACGAATTCAAACTCAAAATTCAGACAAGTGCTTATCCTGATTTTTATAAAATGAACAGCAACCGTTTGGAAGACGGTTTGCGCTATGCCTACGATAAATACGGAATTGAAAATACCTGTATCATCACTCGCTCCAATAAGTCGGCAACGATGTACAACAAGTTCATTCGTCAGCAAATTCATTATAGAGAAGAGGAGATTGAAGCAGGAGATTTTCTAATGGTGGTCAAAAACAATTACGATTGGTTGCCACTAGATTCTAAAGCGGGTTTCTTGGCGAATGGCGAATATGTAGAAGTCATGCGCATTCTCGATACCGATGAGGAAGCTTACGGACAGCGATTCGCCACTTTATCGCTCCGATTAGTGGATTACCCTGGGCACGACCTTTTTAACGCAAAAGTTTTTCTAAGCACGCTTCATTCCATCACACCTGCGCTCACACAAGATGAATATCGTGAATTACAGAACAATGCCTTGCTTCGTTATGTAGAAGAATCTACCGACAGAGATGAGCAAATGATGTTGGTCAAAGCCGATGAGCATTTGCGGGCTTTGCAAGTCAAATATGCCTACGCACTCACTTGCCACAAATCGCAAGGTGGGCAATGGAATGCCGTTTTCATTGACTTAGGCTACATCAACGACAAAATGATGGATGTAGAATTTCTCCGTTGGCTCTACACCGCAATTACAAGAACTACGGATGAAGTCTTTCTGGTGAACTTCCCGAAGCAGTTTTTTGCTTAAAAGAATACGGTAGTGTTAAAATAAATCATGCTAATGCCATAAAAAAACATAGCGCAAGCGTTCGCTTGTGCCGAACTATCCACAAAGTAGCATTACTTGTTTCAAACTATCAAAAATACTATCAAAGCTTTCCCTTTCTGAAAGAAGAAGGAGTTACGCCCTCAAATTTTTTAAAGGCACTATTAAATGAAGACAAGCTGCTAAACCCCGTATCAAAAGCGATTGAAGAAATTGTGAACTTATCGTTTTCAGTGTTGGAAAGCATCTTTTTAGCATGCTGAACTCTGTGATAATTGATAAAATTATTGAAGTTCCTTTTTGAGTATTGATTGATTACTGATGATGTTTTTTGAGTGCTTTGCCCCACCAACTTACTGACTCCAGCAAGAGATAAATCGGATGTTAAGTATCGCTTTTCATCCACAATTAGTTTGGAGATTTTATCAAACAAGTGAGTATTGTCTTCTTCAATCTTAAAAAAAGCTCCATCTAACTCTATGATTTTTAATTGAAAGGCTTTATAGCTTAAGAAATAGACCGCCAAAGAATACATAATTGGGCCGATGATATAAGGCACTTCATCGTCCATAATATTTAGGAAATATGAAATCCAAATAAGAACAAAACCTATAATTAGTAGCTGTAACCAGGCTAATATGGCTTCTTGTGATTTTGTTCGTTCCTCTTTTTTGTATTCTCCTTTTACTTTTTTTAGGCTTCTCCACGCCATAAAAATATAAAAGGCAAAATGGAGGTAAATGAAAAGAAGAACACTTGCCAATACTATGATAACCCATGTTCCTTTTTCGAATGACTCTTTGGTGATGAAAAGACTCATTACCAAAGCTAAAAAGAATGGAATGAATTCTACGAGGTATTTTTTTGGTAGTTGGAAATTGGAGTGTGTCATTCCCAAGACATACCATCTTAATAAAGGTCCAATTAGCAATAAAATAGCTAATCCTGCGAAAATAAACACAGGTTCTAGCTCATCGCCAAAGTTTAGCATCACAGATTTGCCTATTCTGAATGCCATAAAAATGAGAATCAGCCCTAGCAAATTATTGGTTAGTGTTTTTTTCTTTCTGGCAAAGCATAAATAGAAGGCTAATAACAGGCCGTGTAAAAAGCCTGCGCTACTTACTATGATAAGAAGAATATCTAAAAAATTCAATGGTAGATTTTTATAAAGTTTTACGCAAAAGAAAGCACAATCTGCGAAGGATTTGTGCTTTCTAAGGAATGGTGGAAAAGTAAGTTGCTTTTTATCGCAGTTTATTTTTGAGGCTAATCTAGGCGAAAATTGTAGTCATAACACCGCTATGGCGAAATTTTCAACGAAGGATAGACTAAAAAGAAACAAGAGAAAAAGATAAGTTATTATTCTACCATTCCTATAATTTACCAAAATTATAGAGTCATCTGATGATTATGACTAATTCTCAGATATATTTTTTGCATAAGAAATCAATCCAAGTAAACTAAAGGAACTGCCGATGTCTCCTCTCATGACAGCAACTATGCTATGCATTACAAGTAATTCTCTGGCAATTGGCGTGTTCTCTTGAGATGCCAATATTTCTATCAATTCCTTGGCTTTCTCTGAGCCATGGTTTTCGTAAGCGATTAAAACCTTTACCGCATTTTCTTCTGCGGTGATTTGTCTGTATTTTGGAGTGTAGCCCAATTGCTTAATCATCGTTTCTGCCAATGCCCATGTGGACCACGGGTTTTGCCCCGTCACCAAATTTTTGTCATGGCTAATGTTCTCCAAATACATACCGCCTTCATTAAATTTTGCTCCTTGCGCAGATAATTTATCCTGTAAAAGAAAGGGGAATATTGTTTTTGCTTCAGGGATTAAAAGCAACTCTTCACTATTTGTAAATCCACTTACTTTTTTGTTTTCAACAAGAGGATGCCCATTATCTAAAATCACATTTACCAATGCCGCTGGCCCATGACATACCGCTCCAACCACTTTGCCCGATTGATAATAGTTGCGGACTATTGCCTGTATTGCCTTATTGTCAGGAAAATCGAACATCGCACCTTTTCCTCCAACAAAGAACACCGCCTGATAATCGTCTGCAAGCACATCATTCATGGCAATTGTATGACTGGTTTTATACTGTGCAATGGAATCGTTTAAAAATGCATAGTCAAATTTCCCCATGTCATCGTCATCAATCACAACTGGCGGTTTGCCACCCAATGGGCTTGCAACATCTACCTCAAAACCATTTGCTTTAAATACATAATAGGCGCGGGACAATTCGGTTAATTCATAGCCAGTACTTTTTCCACTACTTCCCATCGTGTTTTTACTAGTAACTACTGCCAATATTTTCCCTCGCTTCGGGATTACATTCGCAGATAAATACGGGAGGTTATCAACAGAACTTACTTTTACTGTTTTTAAGCTTTCCTTCATTTCGTCTATGGGAAGTAAACTCATAAACCAAACTCCAAAAGAAACAATCAGAACGAATAAACTTGCCAATGAAATTAGTGTCCATTTAAGGATAGGATGTTTTTTTAGCATAACTCTTTACTTTTATATTGTTTGCCGAATTACCGAAAAAAAGCCCATAAAAGCTGAAGGAATGATGATTCCGTCAGAGTAAAAGGTAATTTAAGTGCTGGAAAGTGGTTGTCGAAAACTTTGGAATGAAGGCTTGAAAAGCAACAATCTAATTGCTGTCTGTTCACAGAAAGAATAAAAAAATCACCCCTTTTTGGAGATATTTGATATTCTATGAGTTGTATAATCATTGGCTAGTCAAAGCTAGGGTTTATTAGAATAATACAACGCTTTCCCCAAATTAACGTTTGAACCTTTGTTTTTTATAAATATTTGGCGATTTTGTGTCATCACCAGGCGACCCTGCCCGACCTTGGGAGGGAACTATCTCAAAGCTGTTAAAGATAGTTTTTTCGTAAGTCGGTAGCCGATGCTATCAAAATGACATTTTCAATAAAATCCAACTTCATTGCTATTTTTTCAAGGTTTTGGAATCCAATTATCAAATTTGAAATTTCAACCGTTTTTCTTTCCAAATATACGTTAAGGGAAATTGCAAATAAATAGACTCACAAAACAATCAACCTAGCAACTTGCCATTCTTTGTTGTGGCATAGCAATTGAAACCTAAAAAAAGATATTTATTCAATAACTTTTTTTAATCGAATATACTGTTTTAACTTTTTGACTTACAATTAGTTAACGATATTTTCAATCCAAAAAGATGAACTTGCTTTTTGGTTGGAATACATAATTGGCACATCAACTACGGCTGTAGCTGTCAATTTGTCATAAAATACGGCATTCAATACTATGAAAAACCTAAAAAATTCAATGTTTAATATGTTTTTGGATGATGCTTCAGACGCTGATGAGCAAATGTTGCCAATCATTCCCACAGACGAAGATACCTCTGAATTTGAGGAAGATGCGGAAGTTGAACTTCCCATTTTGGCACTAAGAAACACAGTTTTGTTCCCAGGTGTGGTAATTCCGATTACGGTCGGCAGGAAAAAATCTGTCAAATTGGTGCGCAATGCCAACAAAAGTACAAAGGTAATTGGTGTGGTGGCGCAAAAAAACAAATCGCATGACGACCCAGATGTCAGCGATTTACATGAGGTAGGAACAGTTGCCAGAATTTTGAAAGTATTGGTTTTGCCCGATGGAAATACAACTATTATTATCCAAGGAAGAGACAAATTCAAAATTTCCGAAGTGGTTTCCGAAGACCCTTATTTGGTGGCGAAAGTCAATATCCTAACAGATACTTTTGAGACTGACAACGAAGAGCATAAAGAAGTGCTTTTGCAGTCAATCAAAGATACGGCAAAAAATATTTTGGATTTGAATCCAGAAATTCCGCAAGAGGCACAAGTGGCTTTGGAGAATATTGAGAAACCTGGTTTTTTGACGCACTTCTTGGCTTCCAACATCAACGCAAAAGTAGAGGAAAAGCAACATTTGTTAGAAATGACAAATGGAATGGCTCGTGCCGAAAAGCTATTGGAGCATTTGCTGAAAGAGCAACAAATGTTGGAATTGAAGCGAGAAATCCACTCGAAAGTAAGTACCGATATTGACCAACAACAAAGAGATTATTTCCTCCGTCAGCAAATGAAAGTGTTGCAGAACGAGTTGGGAATGGATGGCTCAGAACAGGACATTGAAAAAATGCGCCTGAAAGCAGAAGAGAAAACTTGGTCGGAAGATACTCAAAAGCATTTCTTTAAAGAGTTGGGGAAACTCTCTCGAATGAATCCTGCTTCGCCAGAGTTTCCAATTACGCTGAATTATTGCGAATTGATGCTCGAATTACCTTGGGAAGATTACTCCAAAGACCATTTCGACCTGAAAGAAGCGCAGAGAATTCTGGACAGAGACCATTATGGTTTAGAGAAAGTAAAAGAGAGAATCATTGAGTATTTGGCGGTGCTGAAACTCAAAAATGATATGCGTGGGCCAATTTTGTGCCTTTATGGCCCTCCTGGAGTTGGTAAAACCTCGTTGGGCAAATCGGTTGCCGAAGCGTTGGGCAGAGAATATGCTCGAATGTCTTTGGGTGGAGTTCGTGATGAGGCGGAATTGCGTGGACACAGAAAGACTTATATAGGCGCAATGCCTGGGCAAATTATCAAGAACATTAAGAAGGCGGGAACTTCAAATCCTGTTTTTATTCTCGATGAGATTGACAAAATCGCTTCCG
>JBLIFI010000193.1:0-8371 GCA_047633715.1 Flammeovirgaceae bacterium | reverse complement strand
CTTGCCGAGGTAATTAGGAAAACTGTTTCCAAATCGGGATAAATCTGCTTGTTGGCTTCGGCAATGCTGTTTTCATATTCAAAATCTGTGGTGTTTCTCAATCCACGGAGAATGAAATTGGCATCATGCTTTTTGGCAAAAGCGATGGTTAGCCCTTCGTAAACTTCTACTTTTAGGTTGGGGTAGGCAGCGAATATCTCCCGAATGCTTTGTGCGGTTTCCTCCACAGAGAAATAGCGTTGTTTTTTGGAATTATGCCCAATTCCTATAATTAGTTCATCAAAAATCTGGCTTCCACGAATGGCAATATCTTCGTGCCCTTTGGTGAATGGGTCGAATGAACCTGGGAAAATGGCAATACGCTTTTTCATCTTTTCTTTGTTGTTGTTCCTTACAAATATGCTTGATTTCTCACGCAGTACAAAATCGGTAAACTGTTTACTATATTTGGAGGAAGCGACTTCCCGAGTTGATTCAAATTTTTCCTTCAAACAGAATGTAAAAGGAGAACCAATTGATTTTTTCTTAAACTTTTCAGCTATTCATGCTTGTTCAATACCATACGCCTCAGTTTCTGTCTCCAACCAAACTAGATCGATTTTTAGCGGGCGGATGGTTCAGAAATTGCCATTTATTATTCCGCTCCAAGCTTCTTTGTATTGAGCGAGAAATTTTCTGTATTGTGAATATTCGTTTGCCTTTGAAGGAATACACTTATCCTAAGCGGATGAGGAAAATCTACAATCGAGGAAATGCCAAATTTAGATACGAGATTGGAAATTTAAGTTTGGATGCTGAGAAAGAGCGACTTTTTGAGGAACACAAACATCGTTTTAAAGGTTTTCTGTTCGACTCTCTGGAGCAGTTTTTTTCGGAAGACTTGATGGGTCAGCAGATTTTTGACACGAAGGAAATTCGGATTTATGATGGAGACAAACTGGTTGCCTACAGTTTTTTTGATGAAGGGAAATTTAGCCTCGCCAGTCTTTTGGGTGTTTTTGATGCCGACTATTCAAAATACAGTTTAGGAACTTATTCTATGCTGTTGGAGATTGAATATGCGATTGACAAAGCAAAGAAGTTTTATTACCCTGGTTATGTGTTAGATAAGCCTTCTGTGTTTGATTACAAGCTAAAATTGGGCAAAATGGATTATTACGACTGGCGCATGGCTCGTTGGGAAAATGATTTTGCCATAACCATGAAGGAAAATCCTGCCAATTTCATCCAACAAAAACTAGATGAAATGGCAGACTTGCTCAAAGTGGCTAAAGTTCCCTATCGGCAAATGCTCTACCCAATTTTCTCATTGGGTTACCTTTCTGGTTTTGAGGATTTTGTAAAGTCTCCTGCATTTCTACTGATTGGCAATATGGACAATCCTCAATTCTCTACAATTATAGAATATAATATGGAAGAGGGAATTTACACCTTCAGTAAAGTGGAGGCACACAAAGAAATGGGCGAACTAGCAGAAATGCGTGTTACCGAAGATTTCAGCGACTCCAAACTTTATGAAATCAAGCCGTTGAGCTATCTCAAAACTTTGGGGCGTGCAGAAAACCCACAAGAGCTTATCTCCAAGAGCATGTCAAAATTGAATCTGAAAAACTGATTTTTTAAGCCAAAAGACACTCTCCAAAAAATAACGATTGGAAATACTTCCGCTTGCCCTCTTTTAGATTAGGTTGGCAGATTCATATTGCTTTTCTTCTTATAATTCATTATCTTATTTCTATGAAACTCGGAATGTATTTTTAACCGAGCTGCAAGACAAAATCAGGCGATGGAAATCGTTTTTTACTTGTGGTTCACAAATAAGAAAGAATTATGAGAATGAACAAACTATGGATTCTGTTGCCAATTTTAATGATTTTTGGTTTCTCCAAGAAAGGAGAGGTTAGCCCAAAAGACCTTCAAGGAACTTGGGTTCTACAAGCTGAAGAAATTTCAGAAAGCTCATCCAAAAAAATAATTGCCAAAAAGTTTATCTCCGACACGCACTTCACTTGGACAAAGTATGATGAGGAAGGCACTTTGATTGCACTCGCAGGAGGAACTTATATGCTTGAAGAAGGAGGGATTTATACTGAGAAAATTGAATATGCCTTCCCGAAAGGCTCTACAATTTTAGGTGCAAGTATTCCTTTCGATTGCCAAATTGCCGAGAAATCATGGAAGCATTCAGGGTTTATTCAGCACAGGGAAGCCAACCTTGAAACTGGAGAGCGGGAAATTACCCGAACTGAACGAGTTACCGAAGTTTGGAAGAAGATAGATTGAAAAAACGGTTAGTCTTTAGTCCAGAGTCGTAAGACTCATTTTGACTTTATGTCAACTCACTCCTCAAAACAATAAAATTATGAACACATCAAAAAATATTCTCATTGGTTGCCTTTGCTTTTTCCTTTTCGGATTTCAAAGCAAGAAAGATACTGACCCAAATTTGGAAGGAACATGGAAATTAGTCTCCTACAAATATGGCTTGGAAAAGGAATTCTCCGATGTTATTCCGTTTATTGAGTATAGGAAAATTGTCACGAAAACACATTTCACTTGGGTTTCTTATTTAGAAAGCGGAAGAGATGTGATTGGAGCAGGTGGCGGAACTTATTTTATAAAAGGAGGCAAATATGTAGAGACTGCCGATTTTTTCCACCCGATGGGCAAAGATATTATTGGTACTTCCACGGCTTTCGATTTTGAACTAGATGGAGGTCGTTGGAAAATATCGGGAACAATCAAAGCAGTTAGCCTTGATCCAAAAACGGGTAAACACGATAAGGTAGAGCAAATTCGCCTAGAAGAAGTTTGGGAACGAATTTAAGCACATTGTGCTATTTACTATCGAGTAGCACTCTTTTGAATCTCGTTTAAATAATGATTATTAAGAATTTGAAATAGAAATCTATTTAGACTAGACGTACTTAATGTTTTAAACAAACATAAAAGCCAGACTCACAGAGTTTGGTTTTTATGTTATACGCAGAAGAAAAACTATATTTGTGTTTTCTGCTCATCATTTCCAAACCTTAAAAATCCACACTCTTGCACAAAGAAACCCCATTTTATATTGCTCTTGAACTTATCCCTGGTGTGGGAAATGTGCTTGCAAAACATTTGGTCAGCTATTGCGGTTCTGCCGAGCGGGTTTTCACAATGCCAAAAGGAAAGCTTCTCAAAATTCCACAAATTGGAGAAGTACTTGCCAACTCCATCCGAGCAAATCAGTTTCTGAAGGAAGCGGAAGGTGAGATTGAGAAAGCACTCAAAAATAATATTGAAATTCTCACTTTCAATGACAAAGCCTATCCGCAACGATTAAGGCATGTGGTAGATGCGCCTTTGGTTATTTACAGAAAAGGCGAAACCAATTTCAACACAGACAAAGTTGTTGCCATTGTAGGTACTCGTGAAGCAACTCCTTACGGGATTGACCTGACAGAACAGCTTGTCAAAAACCTATCTGCGCACCCTGACCTGATGATTATTAGTGGGTTGGCTTATGGAATTGATATTTGCGCCCATAGAAAATGTGTGGAATTGGGAGTTCCTACAGTAGGAGTGATGGCAAATGGGCTGGATTTGGTTTACCCAAGTGCACATAAAAATATTGCTCAGAAAATGCTTGAAAATGGTGCATTGATTTCTGAAAACCGATTCGGTACAAAACCTGATGCTCCAAAATTCCCTAAAAGAAACCGAATTATTGCTGGAATGGCAGATGTGGTAATTCTAGTGGAAGCCAAAAAGAAAG
This sequence comes from Flammeovirgaceae bacterium, assembly GCA_047633715.1. GTDB lineage: Bacteria > Bacteroidota > Bacteroidia > Cytophagales > Flammeovirgaceae > JBLIFI01. The sequence continues at coordinate 4,614 of JBLIFI010000193.1, read as the reverse complement.
GAGGCGCACTCATTACCGCAGAGTTGGGCAACTCCTACGATCGAGAAGTATGCGCTTTCCCTGGGGAAGTTTACAGCCAGACTTCGGAAGGTTGTCATAATCTGATTAAACGCCATAAAGCGCATTTAATCACTTCTGCAAAAGATGTGGACGAACTCATGAATTGGGATTTGGAAGAATCCGCTCAGCCGAAATCAAATGCATTGCGCTTCCAAATGGAAGATGAGAATGAACAGAAAGTAGTGGATGTACTTTTGAAAGGGAATGATCAAATTGACAGAATTAGCTATAAAACACAAATCCCAATTGGCGCACTTGCCTCCGTTTTATTGAGTTTGGAGTTCGCAGGTTTGGTAAAGTGTATGCCAGGCAAAATGTATGGATTGAATCGGGGATGATTTGTATTTGAAAATGGAAGAAGAGAGCTTCTAAATTGAGGCTTTTTTTATCTTTCATTTTGTCAAACAAGCTTCAAATCCATCCCACAACGAAACACAACACTATGAAGGGCGCAATTATAGGAGATATCATTGGTTCACGATTTGAGAAAAGTGAACATAAATCGAAAGAATTTGAGTTGTTTACTAGGTTTACTCGATTCACAGACGACTCTGTGTTGACAATTGCTGTGGCAAAATCCATCTTAACAAAAGAGAGCTATGAAAAACATGTAAAAGAATTTGCTCAAAAATATCCAAAAAAAGGTTACGGAAGCACATTCCATAAATGGTTTGAGGGCAAAATTGAAGGAGCTTACAACAGTTGGGGAAATGGTTCTGCCATGCGAGTGAGTTCCGTAGGTTGGGCTTTCGAAACGGAAGAGGAAGTTTTGAAAGAAGCAAAGAAAAGTGCCGAAATCACACACAATCACCCTGAGGGAATAAAAGGAGCACAAGCAATTGCATTAGGGGTATTTCTAGCTCGGAAAGGAAAACGCAAAATGGAAATCAAAGAAAGAATTTCTACTGATTTTGATTATGACCTTAACAGAACCATAGATGAAATTCGCCCAATCTATAAATTTGACGTGAGTTGCCAAGGTTCAGTTCCCGAAGCAATCATTGCCTTTTTGGAAGCGGAAGACTTTGAAGATACTATCCGCACAGCAATTTCTATTGGTGGAGATAGCGATACCATTGCTTGTATGGCATGTGCATTAGCAGAAGCACACTATGGCGAAATCCCACAAGAAATTGAAAAAGAGGCAATGAGCAGATTAACTGATGATTTGAGAGAAGTAGTGATTCAATTTTATGAAATGATAGGGAAATAAGTTTTGTAACAATTACAAGGCTAAAATTTACTATTTGATGTTGGGCAACAGACGCATTTTAATTCACAAACAATCATTTTTTAGTCTTACAATTCCTTAGAGTAGCAAACCCTACTCTAAGGAATTGCGCTTGATTTGATTCTGATTTTCTAAAATCTCCTATCTAACTTCTAGTATCTTTTTCACTCCAAAAACTGAATCTGTAAACCACTATTGTAACCCAAACCAAGCAGTTGGGAAGCGTTCCCTTGGTTTATGGCAATTTCCAATAGATTCTGACTATTAAATAGCAACACGCAATCTCCATATTCTTGCTCGTTGTAATGCTTGCTGATGGAGTTAAAAGTCTCGTAGCCAAACCGAATGGCATAACGCCTTCCGTTTCTTGCCTTCTCAAAAGATTGGAAGCTGATGTTTGTAATCAGGTTTCCATAACTATCCACATGAACCACACTTCCTTGCAATTCATTTTTCCGAATGACTGCCTGACGAAATATTCTTTGTTCCAATTCTTCGGAATAGGTATTCCCCAAATCTTCTAAGTTTGTGCCATTTAGCAACTCTGCGGCTGCGGGAGCAAACAAGAATTTGGCAGGAAAAGCATGAGTGATTACATCGGGTTTAGGCAACTCCACACAAATAGATGGTTGCTTTTCGGAGATGAGCGACCAAATCCCATTATCTATTCCAATGAAATAATGTCCTTCGAGTTGGAGTGCCACAAAACTTCTCTCTCGGTTGCTGGCCGCACCAACTGCTACTACATGTACCGTTCCTTTTGGGAAATTGTCAAATACGGAGCGCAACACAAAACCTGCTTTGGCAATATCTCCATTGGGAATTTGATGGGAAATATCCACAATACTCGCCTGTGGGCAATCCTTCAGAATCCGAGCCTTCACAGCTGCCGCATAGTAATCTTGCAAGCCATAATCTGTCAGTAGCGTTACAATGGGCATAGGTTTCGGTTGGATTGGGTAGTTGCGATTTGGGAAAAATCACATGCCAAATGTATAGTAATTACGTTGAATTAGAAAAAACAGCATCAAATCTGCATATTTGTAGCTAGTTAAGTCGGTAGTCTTTACTTGCGTCTAAGTGATAAACCCAACTCATAGGAATATTTCGATTTCTATTCAGGTTCAAAATTCTCACATTAACGAATAAAGACATCGTCAAATTAAGTATAAATTTAGCTCAAAGTTTCAAACCCAATAATAACAGTTCTTAATTTTTTATGAAAAATCACTTTCTTCTTCTTTTTGGCCTGATTTGCCTGAATGTTTCCCTTTCAGCACAATCTCCAACCGATTCCTATTTGAAACAGATTCGCCCTGTGTTTTCAGCCGAGAATGCGTACAACACAACTGCTTTTGTTGAAAAACATTGGCGAGTGGTAGGGAACGAAGGTTTTAATTCAAGTATTTATTATGTGAAAGATGTTTTGGAAAAAGCTGGATTCGTCAACGAGACTCAAAATCCAACCAAATCTAACCTGACTTACCGAATTGAAAAGAGGGAAATGAAACTCCCAACTTGGCAACCTATTTCGGGAAGCTTGCAAATTGAAGGAGACGAAACCATTTTACTGGATTTTGCGAGCAATCGAAACATGATTTGCATCAATTCCCACTCCACCCCAAAAGAGGGAATTACTGCCGAGGTGGTAGATACGGAAGCGGAAGATTGGAAAGGGAAAATTGTTTTTGTGGCGTCAAGCTCACGGGCAATTTACAAAAAAGCACATGCTAAAGGAGCAATTGGAGTTTTGGCTTATAATATGCCTGATTACACACAGCCGAAATTGTATCAAAATTCAATTCAGTTTGGCTCAATTCCCAATTTGGAGAAAGATTTTTGGGCAGTAATGCTCTCTTACCAAGCCATGGAGCGAATCAGAACGGCTTTGGGGAAGGGGAAAACTGAGCTGAAAGTCAATCTCCAAACTAAAAGATATAAATCGGAAGAACTGACTTTAATTGCCCAAGTGAAAGGAAGTGAAAAGCCTGACGAGGAATTTGTAATCAGCGCACATGTGCAAGAACCTGGGGCAAATGATAATGCTTCTGGAGTGGGAGTTTTGGCGGAAATTGCCCGTTCATGCGCTCAACTCAACAAGCAAAATCAATTGAAAAGAACGCTTACTTTCCTTTGGGGCGATGAAATTGTTTCCACCGAAAGATATGTGAAAGCGCACCGAAAAAATATTTGGCTCGGAATGAGTTTGGATATGGTGGGCGAAGACACAGAGAAAACAGGCGGTTCTTTCTTGATTGAGAAAATGCCAGACCCTTCTGCCATCTGGACTCGTGGCGAAGACAAACACACGGAATGGGGAGCTGGAAACGTAACTGAGAATGATTTATTCCCCCACTTTTTCAATGATTTTGCCATTGGAGTTTGCCAAACACAAGGCAAATTCGCCAACTGGAAAGTCAACACAAATCCGTTTGAAGGCGGAAGCGACCACACGCCATTTTTGAAGGCTGGAATTCCTGGGCTTCTCTTCTGGCATTTTACCGATGCTTTCTACCATACCGATAATGACAGAATTGATAAAGTCTCCAAAAAAACATTACTAAATGTGGGAATTAGCACATTTGCAACTGCGGTTTCACTTTGCAACGGAAGTGAAGAATTGGCAGAAATTCTTTTGGGAGATTTGGAGAAGCAAGCCATGAGCCGATTGGAAGCAGAATCTGCGCTGTCCCAGAAACTGATTGAAAAAGGAGAAAGCAACGCAGTTCAGGAGACTCAAATTCTTTCTGCTTGGGGAGATTGGTATAGACGGTCGGTGCTGACTTTGAAACAGATTCCCACCAAGAAAATGTCTAAAAAACTAGAAGTCAAAATCAATGAGGTTGCCAAAAAAATAGAGCTCAAAACCAAAGAAATGGTGGAAAGTTCAGAATGATAATTTGATGTGTTGATTTGAGGATTAGTTGATGCGATGATTAAGTTATTCAAATAGTTCGAGCATTCGCTCGGACACACAACACTTTTAGAAGCGGACGCTTCTAAAAGTGTTGTGTGTTTTCGGTACACCTAAAAAATTGTGGAAAGCAACAAAAACCGATTTTATTTTGTTCTAAAATAGAATCAAGACAAATCCAAAAAAAACTGAACTTATGAACTGGAACGATGTAATCAAGTTGGCAAATAATGGCGTTGAACCCGACAGGCGAGTAGAGAAAACCGAAGCCGAATGGAAAGTACAACTTTCTGCCGAACAATATAGAGTAACTCGCCAAAAAGGAACGGAACGAGCTTTTACGGGCGCACATTGCGACACGCACGAAGCTGGGAAATATGGATGCGTTTGCTGTGGCGAAGAACTTTTC
>JBLIFI010000192.1:0-8385 GCA_047633715.1 Flammeovirgaceae bacterium | reverse complement strand
ACTTATGAACTTTAAATCTTTCGTGTACAAACTCTATAGTAGAATACGCCAATAATAGATTAAAATTGTATCAACACTTCTTTTCAGCAACAAATGTTAATGAATATTTTGCAATTTATCCAATTTTAACTTTTTCCCTTCTATTATGTAATCTACGAAACCTTCTTTGGTTGGATTTCGCAGATTGTTCATTGATGAGAAGAAATCAGGATTTTAAAAATTCACCATCAACACCTGAGAGTGAATTCAGTTGGTTAGAGGTTGCAAGGTGTGCTCAAACCAATCGTGACAATAATTTAATTTATTGTATAGCAAAAATGCTTCGAAAAAACACCGTACCACGACCCTCTGATGGGACTTGCCCTCAAGTCGCCAAGTATAAACGAGAAAAAAACCGCAACAAGCACTGTTCAACCTCGTCAATTTAGTCGCTTCACAAAACAAAACCACTATTAGTTTATCGTAGTAACCTGACGACTCGGAGAGCCGTGGTACGAATCTAGACTGTGCTATGATTCTCCGATGGAACTTAGCCCTGTGATTTATTTTTATTTTCACACTATTATGTTTCTCGCTACTGATTTTTCATCATCAAAAATAAAAATTGGACAACACGATTTCCCCATGATTTCAGGCTTTGTTTGATGTGCTATTCTAATTGTTTATTTTTGGAACTCGAATCAGCATCCAAACCGAATAATCCAACCGAAATACTATGAAGAAAAAGATAATTATTGGAGTAGTTGTGGCAGTTATTGCCCTTATTGGCTACTCGGCAGTCAGTTTTTTTGTTGTCCCAACTGAAAGCATACGTTCGATTTACCTTATCCCGAAAGATGCGATTTATGTTATTGAGCTGAAAGATGCCATTGGGAGTTGGAAAAAAATCAGTTCGCATCCAATGTGGTCGCACTTGCGCACAAATGCTTATTTTGCAGAGTTGACCGAAAGTGCCAATTCGCTTGATGAGGCAATTAAAGATAACTCCACATTGTTCGATTTGGTTGGAGAGCGCACCATTATGTGTTCTGCGCACATGTATAAAAGGAATGATTATGATTTCCTATTTGCCGTAGACTTGAAAAGACAGTCGAAACTCCCAATCCAACCAATTATTGAAAATTTTGTGCAGGGTGGATTTAAAGTTACCAAGAGGGAATATCATGGGCAGGAAATCATAGAACTTTACGATACAGAATCTCGTGAAACACTCAATATTGCTTTCGTCAAGAATAACTTTGTTGGATCCTACCAAGCAAAGCTCTTAGAAGCTTCCATTGACCAATTGGAAGAGCCTGTGATTGGCAGAGATGTGCACTTCCAAGAAGTGATGAAGTCGGTTGATACAAATGGAATGTTTCGAGTGTATTTGCAATATGCCTATTTGGACGATTACATGAAGGCATACATGGATGAAGAAAACGAGTATGTAAAATCGTTGAGCGAGCAATTGTTTTTTACTGGGCTGGATTGTGATTTGGGCGAAGATGGTGTAATCAGAATGAAAGGTTTTACCAATATCAACGATACGCTAGATTCTTACTTGCTTGCCATGCTCAAATCTGGGAAAGGCAGTATGGATATTGCCAAAATTGCTCCTCAGCGAACTGCTTTTTACATGGGATTGGGCTTCAATAGCTTTTCGGATTTCATGGAAAATTTTGAGGATTTGATGAAAGAAACCAATGAAGATTGGGAAGAATATCAAGCCAACATAGAGAAAGTAGAGAAATATTTAAAAATCGACCTGAAAGAAAATTTCTATGGTTGGGTAGATGACGAGTTGGCTTTCATTCAGACGCAACCTGGGAAACTCGGAAAAGACAATGAGTTTGCTTTGGTCATGAAAGCAAAAAGTGGCGAAGAGGCAAGTGAAAACCTCAAATATATCAGCGACCAAATCCGTAAGAAAACACCTGTGAAATTTAAGGAAGTTACTTACAAAGGGCACACAATCAATTTCCTATCGGTAAAAGGTTTTTTCAAAATGATGCTGGGAAGTATGTTCTCCAAACTAGAGAAACCTTATTTTACTGTGATTGACGATTATGTAGTTTTCAGCAATCATCCGCAAACTATCAAAAGTATTATTGACGATTACGAGGCGGAAAAAACTTTGGCGAATTTAGAGGATTTCAAGAAATTCAAATCTGAGTTTAAAGACAAATCCAACGTATTTGTTTATATGCAAATGCCTGTGCTTCACGACAACTTGAAAGGCTTTGTGAGTGCCGAGACTTGGAAAGATTTGCAGAAAAACAAAGATTATGTGGTTTGTTTCTCGCACGTAGGTTTCCAACTCACGAAAGATGGCGACATGTTCGCTACCAGAATGGCGAGTTTGTACCAAGACAAAAGAATGATTGCCGAACAGTTGAAGCAAATCAGTTTCGAGAAAGGGCAAAAAGCAAACGGGTTGTTTGGAGATGTTTTCATCAAAAATACTTTAGGCGAAGATAGCTTGGTAAAAGGAATGACTACCGAAGATTTGGCGGAAGAAATAGAGGAAGAGGAAATGATGGTAGTTGCCGAAATCAGCCCAAATGATTTGGATGCGGATGAATATGTGGAGAAGTATCCGAACGGACAGGTCAAATTTGTGGTTAAACTAGATGATGGCATCAAAAATGGCACTTACATTGAATACCACGAAAATGGGGAAATCAAATACAAAGGCAAGTTCGACAACGACCAGCGAGATGGGACTTGGAAGGAATATGATGAAAACGGCAAACGAATCCGCAAGATTAAATACAAGGATGGCGTTTTACAGTAGTTGATTTGTTGATGTGATAATTCGTTGATTGGATGATGTGAGAATTTTTAGATGAATGTAGATTCGACTTCAGTCAAATTTTTAAATAGCGGATTATGAAAACTAAAAAAACAGATAAAGAAATCTTGAAAGAGAACACTTCTATACTTTCTGCAACTGAAAAACTTTCACTAGAAAACAGAGAAGAAAAAATTAAGAGAATGGTTATGGAAGATTTTGATAAGTATGATGGGGCTTTTAAAGAATTGACATCGTAAGATAAGAACCTCAAACTATGGCAAATGGATTTATTACATTAAAAAATGGCGATGATTTTTTCACTCGCTGGACTGAGTATGACATGATTATTGAAATAGCTATTTCCGAGCTTAATGAAATGAAAAATGGAGGAAATCTAGCGAGTTTTCTCAAAACTAGAATCCCCAAAAACAAAGATGGAAATGGAGGAGACTCCTTTCTCAATGATGAGGGAGATTTTGTTCAAAGAACTCTAGATACGAGAGAACTCGAAAAGTCTGAACAACTACTTTTTTGGAAATCATTGCAAATAGGAAAGAACAAACTGCTTAAACTTGGAAAAGAATATTCCAACCTTAATCCAGAAAGAATCATTGAACTTTTAGATATGCAAAATATGATTTCAAAGGCAAGCAACAATCTAAAAAAACTTGATACCTGATACTTATTACCTGATACTAAACTAAAAATGAACAAAGACTCTAAAATATACGTGGCAGGACACAACGGAATGGTTGGTTCTGCAATTTGCCGAAAGCTGTATGCAGACGGTTATACAAATTTGGTTTTGCGTTCTTCTAAAGAGGTAGATTTGCGAAGCCAAGTTGCCGTTGCCGAATTTTTCGAGCAAGAAAAACCAGAATATGTTTTCTTGGCGGCCGCCAAAGTTGGGGGAATCCAGGCGAACAACATTTACCGTGCAGAGTTCTTGCACGATAATTTGATGATTCAGAACAACATCATCCACCAATCCTATGTGAATGGCGTGAAAAAACTAATGTTCTTGGGTTCTTCTTGCATTTACCCAAAGCAAGCTCCTCAGCCAATTAAAGAAGAATATTTGCTGACAGGAGAGTTGGAACAAACCAATGAGCCTTACGCAATCGCCAAAATTGCAGGTTTGAAAATGACGGAATCTTACCGCAGACAATATGATGCAAATTTCATTTCTGTAATGCCAACGAACCTTTATGGCACGAATGACAATTACGATTTGAATAATTCTCATGTACTCCCTGCGCTTATTCGCAAATTCCATGAAGCGAAGTTGGCCAATGAGCCAAGTGTAGAGATTTGGGGAACGGGGAAACCTAAGCGTGAGTTCCTTCATGCCGATGATTTGGCAGATGCAGTCGTTTACCTTATGCTGAATTACAATGACGAGCAATGGATAAATGTGGGAACTGGCAAAGATATTTCCATCAAAGAAGTGGCGGAAATCATCAAAGAAGTAGTTGATTTCAAAGGAGAACTCGTTCACAACACTTCTAAACCAGATGGAACTATGCTGAAATGCATGGATGTGAGCAAATTAACCAACTTAGGCTGGGAAGCAAAAATTGGCTTGCGAGAGGGAATTGAAAAGACTTATAAAGGTATTTTGGAAAATGGTTTTGAAAAGCTACTCTTCAAATTACCTGTGGAGGCTTAAATAGTCGAAAATTTTAGTACAACGCAAAAAACTCCTTTCTGAATTGAATCAGAAAGGAGTTTTTTTTGTGAGATGAAGTTAAGCAGTCTCCTCTTCGGCAACTTCAATCTCCAAATCTATATTTTGTAAATCCACATACCAATCTGGGTGTGGAGAGAGCTTTCCGCAACTGATGCATTGGGTATCCTTATGGACAAACCCACAACTTGGGCATTTGCCATAAGTCTCAAATGTATTCCACATGTGCAAACAATGGCACATCCAATAAGGCTTACCATCTGGTTCCCATTGGCATTTTGGGCATTCTATATGTTCCTCCGCATTTTTTGACATGATTCTAAAATCTAAAAGAAATCCTCCTCATCGTCATCATCAGTTTCTTCTTCGATGAATTCCATCTCCAAACCTGTTTCATCCACAAAATCTTCTCCCTCCTTTCTCATATCCTCATCCCAATCTTCATAATGCCAAGCAACTTCCACTTCTCCACCAGCATCTTTGTAGTCTTTCAAAGTCCATAGAATCTCTGCCAAGCATTTGGATGAGCTTGTATTGAAATAGGTTAAGAATATTTTCAGCTTAACTGCTCCTTCTTTATTTGCCGTGTACTCTTTCATCCAATCTATCATTTCCTGATAGAAGCTGGTGGTATTTTCCAAGTAAGATTGTCCTGAGATTTCACAAGCTCCTGTTTCAGAGTCCAAAACTACTGTTGGAGTGAAAAATGCGCCATGTTTTCCTTGTACAGATATGGTTTTCATAGATAGTTAATTCAAGGTTTTGCTTAAAGAAAGTAGTCGATTACTCTGCTAGTCTTTTTTTACGTTGATGTTTAATGTTATATAGTTGTAGGAATCATTCATTTCCTCCAAACGGTAATTTACAGTATTACCCGATTGCAAAGCCACATGAATAAGCCCTATATTTCCTCCGTCTTTTCCTTCTTCTCGTGGAGCTTCACGCTGGTTGATTTTCAGCTTCCTCAATTCCCTTTCTTCTAAACCGTTTATTTGGTCTAACTTTCCCGCAAGTACATTGGAGCTACTTTTCTCCACCAAATTCCTGAAAGTTAGCTCATAAGAATCACCTTTATCTTTCAGTAGCACAACACCAATCCCCTGCCCTTCTCCACCATCTCCATAATTATTGGTTTCAGATGAATATAAAGCCACATTCTGACCAAGTTCCAGAAATATAGAAAAAACTCTTTTAGCGACCTTTTTCGAGCTAGAAAGTTTCTTTCGAATATTCGTACCAATCCGAGAGAGAACTGGAGCTGAGAAAGCGCCTTTGTAATAAACAATATTTTGATTTTCGGGAGTCAAGGATGTATTTTTCTTTTTAAAGCCATGCGTCTTACAGTAAACAATGAGACTTTTGGCAATTCACACTAAATATAGCAATGATTCTACAATTCACCATACAAAATGCGTTCTTTTCCAATTCATAAACGCCCAAAGTTGCTAGGTATTTCTGGTTGGATTTTTTATTTTCTTCATTTATTAACAAACAGAATGTGTATTTTTGTGCATAGAGCCTAGATTCTACCAATTAAGCCCTTTGCTTTCTCCACTTATCATGGAACTGTTAATCATCTGTTATAGTTCTGAATTTAACTTTAAAGGAATTTAGTCTGTCTGGATTCCATGCTGTATTTGATAGCTTTATGTCTCTTCCATTACTCTGCTCTAACACATTTATGGTTGTCTGACAATTTTTGTGATTGATGTGTTCCATGAAATACGAAATAAGGAATAATCATCAATTACAGCCTCCAGATTAGACAACTAATCTGAGCTGTTTTTTTACCTCCACAAAATTTGTCAGAGAACCACATTTATTAAACTCATCCGTTCAACTAGAAAAAAGCAATTGTAAACAAGTAATACTAAATCACACAAAGAACATAGCGCAAGTATCCACTTGTGCCTTTCTTAAAAGTAATAGCATTACTTGTTTCAGACTATCGAAAAAAATACGGATACCTCCTATCTCCCTATAAACTTCAATCGTGTTAAAATACAAAAAAAATACAAAGATGAAATTTATGAAAATCACTTTTGCGCTTATCTTTTTTAGTACTTTCCTGTTCAGTTCCGCCTTCGCACAAGACAAATCGAAAAGGAAAAGCCCGCCAATGAAGGCTGAAACTAACCTCAAAGGTGGAAATGTAAAAATAGAATATGGAGCACCTTCCACCAGAGGCAGAGAGGTTTGGGGAAAACTAGTTCCTTATAATAAAATATGGAGAACTGGAGCAAACGAGGCAACTACTTTTGAAATCGAAAAAGATGTGGAAATTGATGGGAAGTTGCTAAAAGCAGGGAAATATGCATTATTCACTATTCCCGATGCCAACGAATGGACAATCATTTTCAACAGTAACCCGAACCAATGGGGCGCATACAATTATGACCCTGAACTCGATGTTCTGAGAGTCAAAGTAAAACCTACTGCATCAAAAACTCCCCATGACCAATTTAAAGTGGACATCTCAAAAAAAGGAGAAGTGAGAATTTTTTGGGATAAACTAGCTGTCCCATTTGAAGTGAAAGCAATTTAAAGCAATTCATCCCTTAATTAAATACAAAAGAAAAAGTCCTAGAAACCTAGGACTTTTTCTTTTGTGACAGGAGCGATATATTTGCGTACTTCAAAAGGGAATTCAGAAATTACAAAATTCTCACTTCTTTGAAAAAATGTTGGTAAATTATCAGCACAAAACAACAAACCGCCTTTTTATGCGCACACAATTAGATATTTCCGTAGTAGTGCCACTTTACAACGAAGAAGAGTCACTTCCTGAGTTGGCCGTTTGGATTGATAAAGTAATGAAGGAAAACGGCTTCTCTTATGAAGTCCTAATGGTAAACGATGGCAGTACAGATACTTCTTGGCAGGTAATTGAAGACTTGAATAAGCAGAATCCAAACATAAAAGGAATCAATTTTTTGCGGAACTACGGGAAATCGGCAGGTTTGCAAGTCGGTTTCCAAGCCACCGAAGGCGATGTAGTCATTACCATGGATGCCGATTTGCAAGACAGCCCAGATGAGATTCCCGAACTCTATCGAATGATTACAGAAGAAGGCTACGATTTGGTTTCAGGCTGGAAACAGAAGCGATTCGACCCAATCACGAAAACCATTCCGAGCAAATTTTTCAATAGAATGACTCGCTGGGTTTCTGGAATCAAACTCAACGATTTTAATTGTGGTTTGAAGGCATACAAAAAAGAGGTAGTAAAAAACATAGAAGTATATGGGGAAATGCACCGCTACATTCCCGTAATTGCCAAGTGGACAGGTTTTCGCAAGATTGGCGAGAAAGTGGTTCAGCACCGAGAACGGAAATATGGTTCAACCAAATTTGGTTTGGAACGCTTTATCAACGGCTTTCTGGATTTACTTTCCATTACTTTCGTTTCCCGATTTGCTAAAAAGCCGATGCATTTTTTTGGTACAATGGGTACTTTGGCTTTTGCTTTTGGCTTTATTTCCGCTTTTTGGTTAGTAATAGACAAGTTTATCCGCTCACAAATGAGCCTCGAAATTGGTCGGGATGTTGTTGACCAGCCGTTGTTTTTCTTAGGATTGACGGCTTTGGTAATTGGTGTACAACTATTCCTAGCAGGTTTCGTTGCCGAAATGGTTTCCCGAAATTCTTCTTATAGAAATGATTATAATGTAAAGGAGCGAATTGGCTAACTTGAAAGTAAATACTACTATACATTTTTCATTTTCCTCGGATTTGAGAATCCAAGAACTGTCAGAACTGAGGTTCTAACAGGCACAGTTTTACTTTTGTAAGTAGTTAAAATACTTCCAATATATTCGCATTGAAGAAATGGAATTCCAATACTCGAACCGTATTTAATTTTGGGAAAGGCTTGGTTGGATTGACTAGTTTTCCAAATTTGAATTAGGCGGAATGATTGTGT
>JBLIFI010000191.1:0-8387 GCA_047633715.1 Flammeovirgaceae bacterium | reverse complement strand
TGCGGTTTTCACTAATTCATACAATTGCTCTTTCTGGTTGGAGTCAGCTAAATCCAACACTAAACTTTGCTTTCCCCAGTTCACAGACGAGAAATAGGCAGAAACAGAATTTTCAGTAGATTCGGAAGGTAATTTCCAACTTCGAGTTACATCTCCACCTGTTTTTGGACTTTCAATTTTGATGACTTGCGCTCCTAATTCGGCAAAAAACTGTCCAACACTTGGGCCAGCAAGCACATTAGCAAGTTCAATTACTTTTAGGTTTTGGAAGAGGTTCAATTTGGAAATTAGTAAATGTGAGAATGCAGAAATTAAAAATAGTTTTTAGAGACTTACAAAATTGTGCTTTTGGTGTCCCTCGAATCTGAGTGCTCGAAGCCAATAATACCCGCTGTCGAATTGAGAACTATCAAAATCAGGGTTCTGACAGGTACGGAGAAAGCTTATCTAATATTAAATTGTTAAACAGTCTGGTGTAGTGGGAAATATCAGAATGGAACAAAATCGTTCCTTATAAATCATGAAACCTATAAAGTTTCATCTCTACTCACTTCCTAAATCCATCACGCCAGAATTTTTGTTATCTCCATGAAATTGCCCCCACCAGACTTTGCCTTTCGAGTCAGTTTCATAGCAACGTAGCATTCCATCTAAGCAAGCAAACACAATCTCCAACTTGCCATCAGCATCTATATCTCCAACAAAAATCGGAGCTTCCACTCCAGCGGGAAGTCTGAATTGCTGAACTATTTCTCCTTGTTCATTTGCTAGACTAAACTCTCCCCATTCGCTGACCATACCGATTTGGAACTCGCCATTTCCCAATACATCAGCCACAAAACCTGAGGAGGAAATTCGATTGGATTTCTGTGTTGCCTTCGCTTTATCTTTAGAATTGAATAGAATATCTTTTATTTTCTCGTCTTTATCCCAGCTCTCTTTTGTCAGCTGGAATGTTTGTAAAACTCCTTCTGAACGAGGTTCGGAAGTTCCTAAAACCAAAGTTTTGCTTGGAGTGATCATTGGTGTGGCGAATAGCGCATAATCATCATAAATAATTCTTTTCTCGGTTTTGCCCGTTTTCAAATCGGCAAAATCAATTCTGTTGCTTCGGCTGGCAATCAACACTTTGGGCAACTCGTTCTTCTTGAGTAAAATAGTGGCAGAAGCCAACATAGAATAATGCTCTTCTCTTTCCCAAATCAATTCCCCCGTTTTCCCATCGAAAGCCATCAGATTATTCCACCTTCCGCCCGTGAGAATATTGGGAGTTCCATCTCCAGAAATATCATAGATAACAGGCGTGGCGAGAAATGAATAACTCTCTTCTCTTTTGAATTTGGGAAGAGGAATTCGTTTGCCATTTTCTCCATTCAGTACGTAAATTTGATCTGCTTCCGAAGTGAAAACCACATCTTCCGTACCGTCTCCATTCATGTCTGCCAAAGCGGGGCTGTTTTCAAATTCGCCTATTTTATCTTCTGTGTAATAATAACTGTCTCCTTTGAATTTGTCTTTTATGGAGGCACTCCAAATTTGCTTTCCTGAAAAATCATAACAAAAAGCTTCTCCGTTTTCATTGGTAAAAAATAGTTTGTTGCTTGAAACAGCTTGCCCGTTCACATCAGTTTTTCCTGTTGGAGTGGGCTGAATTCGTTGATTTATTTTCCCATTTTTTGGGTCAATAAGATAAATTCTATCTTTAGAGTCTTTTTTTTTCCTCTCCGAGCCATTTGAACCGACTACAATTTGCGCATTTGCAAACATAATATTGGTTCGGTAAGTAGTTTGCCCAATTGGAGTTTCCCATTTAAGCGAGAATTTACTCTCAATTGTTTTTTGTGGAGTGATTTTCTCTGTTTTCATTGCCATCAATCCATATTCATTGTCTTTCTTAAACCAAATCCAACCATATTTCTCCCAGCCTACTTGGTCGAATTGCATATCAGCAATTGGCTGATTTGTTTTGGTATCATATAGTTTGAATTTCCCATTCTCTACCATGAAAAAATTAGCAGAATGCTCCAACCTAGCAAAACCATCAAACTGGAAAGGAATGACAGTTTCAAACTCCAACTTCTTTCATTCTCCCCCACTTTCCATCTTTTTTTAAAAAGAAGCGTGGATAGGGAATCAAAGAATCATATTCAACAGGTAAAACAATAGAATAATCGGGATTGAGAATACCGTATTTGCCCTCTTTTTTGGCAATAAATCCGCCTTTTAAAGAGTAGCCAAGCTGTAGTTTTTCATATTCAATTGGTAAAAGTGTCTGGATTTCATACTTCCCTGCCTTTTCTGTGTAGGAAACAACTCCTTCCTTCCCCGATTTGGTAACTATGAACTTAGATTCCCTATAAATTTTCTCTACCTTATCGTACTCAACAGGTAAAATTAGTTGTCCTTTCTGAGAGTAAGCCCCCAAAAGCGTAGCCTTCTGAACGAGATAAACGGTTTCTAATTTCTTGATTTTGTCAAATTCGGCAGGCACTCTTAGTTCAATTGGGTAATGGTTTAGCGTTTCAGAATAGCCTGACTCTGCAAAGAACGCCATTCCTATTTTCTCATTTTTAAGTAATTTGAATACACGAGTTCTATTGTTGAAAGTAATTTTGTCATATTCAAATGGAAGAAGAACAGCTCCAGAAGTATGCACAATTCCCCAAGAACCATTTTTTTGACCAATCAAAGCATCAAGCTTTGAGCCTGATAAGTTGAGGTATTCTGTGGTGTTAATAGAATTACCTTTTTTGGTAACAATGACGCATCGGTAGTCTTTATTTGGGAGTGTCTCTACTGAATAAGTATTTTTAAATCTGAAATCAGGTTTTTGTGGATAAATATAATTTACTTTCAAATTGGGGTTTCTCCTATCAATAAATCCCCATTTCCCTGCTTTTTTTGCCAAAACCCAGTTGTTTACTTCCGTCTGAAGATACAGGCTGTCGAACTGGTAATTTGCCTTTTTTAATTTTTGGTTTTCTGGTGAGAACATTGCCCATTTCCCTTCTTTTTGTAGTAAAAAAAGTTGATGTGGTCTTCCAAGGTTTACCCTAATTTTCTCTCCAAACACTTGAAAAGAGCTAAACTTGACAGGCAGAATTTCTTCTAATTCCTTTCTGTCATTGTCCAATTTAAACAAGCCTCTTTTACCATTGGCTTGCACAGTAACATATTTTGGAGGAGTTCGCCCTTCTATTTCGCTGAAAGAATCCAAATCTTCCTCTAAGTCACCTTCTCCGAAATCTTCATCTCCAAAAAAGTCATCAAAGTCGTTATTTATCCTAATCTGGAAACTTGTATTTATGTCACCTATAGAGTAACAAAGATTGATTTGCTCATATTCTGGTTTTAAAAGCAAAGTAGAATCATTGCCTTTCAATCCGAATTTGCCATTTTGCTCAAAAACTCGCTGGGCAGAAAGGCTTGTGGAAATCAAGAAAAAAAATGAGGCTAAAAAAATAAGAATTTTCATTGCTGTAAGTCAAGTTGTTGAATCTACATTTAAGTAGAATTCTTGAAGGTTATCAATAGTACAGATGTACTAAAATGGTTTCCCCATATTTTTTGTTGAAATAATATTCTCGCTAAAATAAAAATGCAGTCATAAATAAGCAAGGTCTGAACGCTGGTGCAAGCGTCCATGCTTGCACCTTTGACCATGAATGGCATTACGCAAAAAAAGCCGTAGCAAATGCCACGGCTTTCAAAATATATCTTTCAGAAACTGAATTTACGCTCCACAATCAAAATCGGCAATGTTTACGGTTATAATTCTCCATTTTCCATTTACTTTCCCAAAGCCCATTTCCACTTGTGCATTTGTGGAGACCATTACCACAGAAGTTGCATTGTCGGCATTTACCATTTTGGTTACTTCCTCCTCTGGAAAATCTGTATAAAGCAAGTTTTTCTCATCGTTCATTGCCATCTGAACTCTCCCGCCTTTCTCTACTTCCTTGTAGAAATTGCCTTCTTTATCGAAGGTTTCGCAGTCGAAGTAAGGCAATTCGCCTTTTTTAGGAGCCTCTTTGAATTGCACCAACGTTTCGTCTATGTAAGCAAAAGTGCTTTTCAAGTCCTCCGCAGAAGTGACTCTTTTTTGAATTGCCGCAACTCCTGGCTTATAAATAAGATAGGCTCCAATTTCTTTGTCTATCATCTTGTCAATATTTGCCAAAACCTGCTCTTTGGATTTACCAATAAAAGCCGATGAAAACATAGTGGGGAAGTCCTCTGACAAATCCATTGGTTTAGTATTTTCGCTAACTATTTTGTTAGAACCGCCATTGTCCGTTTCGCCTTCAGTTCCTTCTCCACCATCGGAAGCACATGAAAACAGAACAAAAGAGCAAAGTAAGAAGGCAATTGATGTTTTATATAATTTCATCTGATTTTGATTTGACTGCTGATTTTAGATTATCAAAGCTAGAATAAATTCAAGAGTTTAAAGAAATATAGCCCGTTTTTTATAATTAACTTATCTAAGAACTGATGAGTATGCAACTTGTTGTGGAAAATAGTGAGAAAATATGTTCAAAAAAAATATCAGAAGTTAACAACTTACTTTCTCCAAAAAGGCTAATCTCTTTTACTAACCAACTTCCCATTCTTCCAATCTCCTTTCACAACTTTCCCGCCCTTTTGGTGGAGTTCTCCGTAGCCATTTCTTCTGTCACTTTTCCAATCTCCCACATAGCGACTTCCGTTGGCGAAATAGTAAGTTCCTTTTCCTTCCCGCACTCCATTTATGTAAGTACCGCTGTAAGTACCGCCTTTTCCGTAATGGTAAATTCCCGTTCCGTTTCTCTTTCCGTTGGAGTATTTTCCTGCATATTGGCTTCCGTCATCTTCCCAAACATAGGTGCTGAAACTATTTTTGCAATCTCCGTAAAGGCAACCTGCCTCAACTGATTCCGTATAATTTCCGTTTAGCCATTTGCCTATTCTGGAAGTTTCATCTTGTTGCAACATCAGTCCGAAGCCTTCTCGCTTGCCATTTTTCCACTCGCCCATATATTTAAGGTACTTTCCTTCGGTGGCATATTCGTAAATTCCGTAGCCAGCTTGACTGCTTTCCTTCCATTCTCCCACATAAGAGTCGCCATTTGGGAAATAGAAGGTGCCGAAACCATGTCTTTTTCCATTTTTGTGTTCGCCCACATATCTGCCATCTTTCTCGTAGTTGTAAGTTCCCATTCCGCTAGTGCAATCGCCTGAGATACAACCCGTTTTGTCAGAAGTAGATTCCTCTAGCATTTCAATTTCCTTCTCTTCTTCTTTTTTGTTGGAGACAATTGCCGTTCCTCCTCCTCCGAAAGATGTCGTATTGATATTTGTAGGTTTATTGCCTTCGTTTTTTTTGAAGAAAACATGTTTCACACTAGTTCGGTCGGAGTTCATTTCCACACTCAAATAGTAGCTTTTGCCTTTGTGGCTCACATAATAGTTGAGCGCACCCCAACTTTTCCGCTCAGCAGGTTCGCCCAATTTAGAAACAATTGTGTTTTCAGAATCTGCGTAACTTATTTTGAGTGGAAATTCCCCAACAAATGGTTTCGTTCCATAATTATACGGGCTTTTTCCATGTACAAAAACGCGGGTTACTTTCCCGTATTTCAGTCCAATATCTAAGCCATACTTTCTTGAAAACCAAGTAGTTTCGCTGAATTTAGTTCCAGCATCTTTCGCCATGAAATCCTTCAATTCCTTCATGCCAGAACTGGAAGTATATTGCCCAATCAACTCGAACAATCCATTCCCATTGAAAGGAACTTGTTGAGCTTGGCTTGGTAAAATCCAACCAAGAAATAAAAAAAATAAAATTGCCTTTTTCATAGTAAATAGTCTTCAGTACAAATTCTTTAGTTGCTCATATTACGTAAAGGTTCGGTTTTGGCTCGAATTCGCACATTGGCAGGTTCAAAAGAACACAGCCAAGTGCTTTTCTGCGTAACATCAGTTAGATAGCTTGATAAAGTTTTTTTTGAAGATAAAGAATCATCTCAAATAGCTATTTTGTTGTTGAGAGCATATTTCAATGATTTTTTGTGTAAAAATGAATTTCAATATACAAAGTTGAAAAGCAATTGGCAAAAAGTAGCTGACAGAAATAGTTTTCGGCTGGATTTTGAGAGCTTCAATTCCCAACTTTTCCAAACTGGAATTTTCACTTTCCAATTCAGCTTATAAAGAGTTACCTTTGCAGTTTCAAATGAAAATCAGGATTTGCAGAATCGTGCAATATTCAAAGTTTCATCAATATGAGTGTGTATTTCAGCTGTTTTAGGAAGTAACACTCGGCTTGTTATTAAAAATGAATTACCAATAAATAACTCAAACAATATGTCAGTAGTAGCAACAAACGAAATGCAGTCAGTTCTGAAAGAATTGGGCATTCAAGAAGTAAATCCAGCATTCAGCACAGGTTTGAAGTGGGGAAAAACAAAAAGTGGAGAAATTCGTGAGATTTATTCTCCAACCAATGGCGAGCTAATTGCCAAGGTGGAAATGGCAACGGAAGCCGACTACGAGCAAGTAGTGAAAACCGCTCAGGAAGCTTTCAAAACTTGGCGAACTGTGCCCGCTCCGAAAAGAGGCGAAATTGTGCGCCAAATGGGAGATGCTTTAAGAACGCATAAAGACGCTTTGGGCAAATTAGTTACCTACGAAATGGGTAAAATTTACCAAGAAGGTTTAGGCGAAGTACAAGAAATGATTGATATCTGTGATTTCGCAGTTGGTCTTTCTCGTCAGTTACACGGCTTCACAATGCACTCTGAACGCCCTGAGCACAGAATGTATGACCAATATCATCCGTTGGGACTTGTGGGAATCATTTCTGCATTCAACTTCCCGGTAGCGGTTTGGGCTTGGAACTCAATGATGGCATCTGTTTGTGGAGATGTTTGTATTTGGAAACCTTCTGAAAAAACGCCTTTGACAGCAATTGCTTGTCAAAACATTATTCAGAAAGTGTTGAAAAACAACGATATGCCAGAAGGAATTTTCAATTTGGTAATTGGCGATGCGAAAATTGGCGAAGCAATGTCTAAAGACAAGCGAGTTCCTTTGCTTTCTGCCACAGGTTCTACAAGAATGGGTAAGAAA
Source organism: Flammeovirgaceae bacterium (assembly GCA_047633715.1). GTDB lineage: Bacteria > Bacteroidota > Bacteroidia > Cytophagales > Flammeovirgaceae > JBLIFI01. The sequence continues at coordinate 1,277 of JBLIFI010000191.1, read as the reverse complement.
GTAGGCGAAGCAGTTGGCGCAAGATTGGGCAGAGCTTTGTTGGAATTAGGAGGTAACAACGCAATTATTGTTACTGAAAATGCCGATATGGAAATGGCAATTCGTGCTACAGTTTTTGGTGCAGTTGGTACTTGCGGACAGCGTTGTACTTCTACTCGAAGATTGATTATTCACGAGAGCAAATACAATGAGTTGAGAGATAGATTATTGAAAATCTACCCTTCTCTTTCTATTGGCAACCCGTTGAATGAAGATAATTTGGTTGGACCACTTATAGATAAAGATGCTGTTGGAATGTTCCAAAGCGCCTTAGAAAAAGCAAAATCAGAAGGCGGAAATGTTTTGATTGGCGGAGAAGTTTTAAGTGGAAAAGGTTACGAGTCTGGAACTTACGTGACTCCAGCGATTGTTGAGGCTGAAAACAGCTACGAAATCGTACAGGATGAAACTTTCGCTCCAATTCTTTACCTTATCAAATATAGCGGTTCAATAGATAATGCTATTGAAATGCACAATGGTGTGAAACAAGGACTTTCTTCGGCAATCTTCTCTAACAACATGCAAGAAAGCGAGCGTTTCTTGTCTCATTGGGGTTCAGATTGCGGAATTGCCAATGTGAACATCGGTACTTCTGGTGCAGAAATTGGTGGTGCATTCGGTGGCGAGAAAGAAACTGGCGGAGGGCGTGAGTCTGGTTCAGATGCTTGGAAAGTATATATGAGAAGACAAACGAACACTATCAACTTCGGTTCTAGCTTGCCATTGGCACAGGGAATCAAGTTTGATGTATAACTTGTTGGATTTGTAAATTCGGCTTTAGTCGAATTAAAACCCTCAATCAAGGTTTTTTCTTGATTGAGGGTTTTTTGAAATTTACTTTGAACCGTTTTGGTTGATGCTTTCTCTAATTTCAATTGCTTGCATTTTATACTTTCCAACGAAACTTTAGTCTTCTGAACTGGAAAATTTTTTCTACATAAAAACATGAAATCCTTATCTACTTATCCTTGCTTTTCTACTCAATACATTTTTTGCCTCACCCTGAAATAGCGATACATACAAAAAAGTTGTTCAGAAAGAACAAGCCTCTCTGTGTGCAATATCAGTATCTAGAAAAACATTCGTAGTATATTTGACGCTAACCTGTGTAGTAAATAATAGATTCTATCAAAGCTATCAGAATGAAAAAACTCTTATATAAAATACTGTTTGGGTACATATACCTAATTTCACTACTCCCTTTTTGGATTCTCCATCGCATTTCAGATTTTTTCTAT
>JBLIFI010000190.1:0-8420 GCA_047633715.1 Flammeovirgaceae bacterium | reverse complement strand
TAGAACCGCTTATTTCTTCAAAACAAATTTTTTGGTTGCAACAGTTTCCTCATCTAAAATCAACATATAGAAATAGATTCCCGAATTGAGATTTTTGAATGGAATTCTGACAGAGGCTTCGGAAGGTTCCAAATCATAAGTTCCCAGTTTTTTCCCCAACACATCGTGAATGGCAATTTTTGCTTTCGACTTTACCAAACTAGGCATTCTGTACTCAAATTCCCCAAAATGTACCGCTGGGTTTGGATACATAAATGAAATGCTGATTTGCTCATTCACATACAGTCGGTTGGCAGGGATTTTATCGGAAACACGATAGTTAAGCTTAATTTCAGCGAAATCATCTTTAGAGTTGGTGTTTATGAACTGGTAAGTCAGGCTATTTTCTCCCTTCTTAAATCCTGTTGAAAAATAAGCCATAAATCCAGATGATATGTCGTCTGGCTGAAGTATAATCGTATTTTGAGATTCATTGGTACGAGCTGCGGTAATTTTGCTATCCAGCCTAAAGAAGCTTTCTTGGTTTTTGGAGAGTTTAGCTTTTACTCTTTTTACCTTGAACTCCACAGGATTGTTAGAAATATTCTGAACATGAACTACCGTTTTTACGATTGTTCCCATAGCACAATTGTGTTTGGTATTTTCCGTCCAAACCCGAAGGCTCTTTTCAGTTTTTTTGTCTTGACCAATTGCTTTTTGAGTGAAGAGAATCCCGAGAAAGCATAAAAAGGGAAGTAGAAACTGTACTGATTTAGTCATAAGCCATACCTGATTAGTTGTCGTGAAAACAGCAAAAGACTCATAGGGAAACTCAATCAGCAATTACACAGAAGATGCCTAATAACCTCGAAGATTCATTATCGGAGATATTGAATTTGGGAAGGAGTTCAAAAGCAAAAAAAGGTAATGTGTAATTGTATTTTCAGATTCAGATGAGTCTAGTTCTGCAATAATTTAAGTCTGTTCTTAATTTTAATATAATAAATATAGCATATTATTGCGTTTTTTGCAATAATCGCCTTATATCGAAAGTCCTCTCACCAAAGAAAACAGCGGTAGTTTCAATGATTGAAACTACCGCTGTTTTTTAAAAAACATATTGTTAACCTTTTTTCGCTAAGTTTTTTCCGTAAATAGACTGGACAATGTCTGTAATTATCAGAATTGAAATTACAAAGTAGAAAGTGGTTTTACTCATTGCCGTGATTTCGTTGCCGAACAATTCTAAATGACCAATGTGCGCTCCTTCCGTAAGCAACATAATTCCGACTACAAAGAGAATGAACAAGCCTAAGACTTCATACATCTTGTTTTGCTGAAGAAATTCGGAAACCTTTCCTGCCAAGAAAATCATGAGAACTCCGCCCACAACAATTGCTGTTGACATTACCCAAAGCACATCGCTCAAAGCCATGGCACTTAAAATAGAATCGAATGAAAAAACAATATTCATAATCACAATCATGAAAATAGCATTATTTACAGAGGCAGGTTTTTCGTTCTTAGCATTACTTTCTTTCAGTCTCATCATGTGGAGAATTTCTTTGGTAGCTGTGTAAATAATGAAAATACCACCAAAAAGAACAATAAAGCTATGGATATTGAAACTCGCCTCAATTACGCCTTCAATATGCGGAGAGAAAACAGGCTCTTGGAAATAGCCAATCACTTTTATTAAAACAAACAATAATATTATTCGCAAGACAATGGCAACACTAATTCCCACTGTACGCACGTATTTCTGCTTCTCCTTCGCCACTCGCTGTGACTCCAAAGAAATGTATAACAAATTATCTAGCCCCAACACAATTTGGAGCATCACTAACATGAGTAACGTAAGTAAATTTTCAACCATAATTTTTCTGATTCAGTATTGAATATTTGCAAAGAAAGCACCATTCCCACAAATAGCCAAAGCGGAACAGGCAAACCTCTGCTTTTATTGGCTTATAAATGTTAAGGCATTCATTTTGCTTATCAACTCTAGCCAAATAAGATGAATTGCGGGTTTTGAAAGATGTATATTTCGGTTAGGAAAGAGCTGAAAAAACACCTTTTTGAAAGGCAACAAGCTTTAACTTTTGATTTACAAACAACTGCACGACCTTTGCGTTTGCATATACATCAAACAAAATCAAGCACCTTTGAACCATATTATAGTTATGAAAAAGTTATTAGCAATTACCGCACTTTTCAGTTTGCTTTTCAGCTCACAAACTTTCGCTCAGCAAGACCCTGAAGCTAAAAAAATCCTAGAAAACCTCAAAACTAAATATGAAGCTTATGGAGCTTTCAAAATCACCGTCAATCAGAAAATGATGAATGCCAAAGGTACTGTAATGAACGATTTGAGTGTGAAAGCAACCGTGAAAGGCAACAAGTATATTTTGGATTTGGGCGATCAGATAGTTTATAACAACGAAAGAAAAATTTGGAGACATTTGGTAGAAGACCAAGAAGTTTACATCTATAACAACAACTCAGAAGAGGAAGGCGAGGAAATGTTCCAAAGCCCAACGAAGTTGTTCAACATGCACAAGAATGGTTTTAAATACACAAAATCTGGCACAGAAACAGTTGCTGGTGCAAGATGTAATGTGATTGAACTCGCTCCAACCAAAACAGATAAATTCCAGTTTTTCAAAGTCAGACTTTACGTTTCCACTTCGGACAACATGCTGAAACAATGGACTGTTTTTGAGAAAGATCCAGATACCTTGGAAATCATCAGATACAAATATGCAATTACTAAATTCACTCCAAATTTAAAATTAACCGATGGCTCTTTTACCTTCGACCAATCAAAATTCGAGGATGTAGAAGTGATTGACATGACAGAATAATCTGAAGTCTTTCATCTTTAGATCAAAAGTAGTTTTTGCCAGTTGTGTTTGGCAAAAACTACTTTTTTTATGCTACTCAAAAGCAAGTAAGCAAATTGGGGCGCATCTCATTTTGTCGTAATAAATTAAAATGCACTTTTTAAATGAAATAATGGAGCACTATGAATGCTAGATTTCTAATAAACCCAACGTCTGGGGTCCGACCCTCGGCAGGGTTCTCAACCTCTGCCAGCGTATGCTTTTTTAGTGTGCGACATTTTGAGATGCGCCCGCAAATTGACAGCTTGCTTGCTTTGCCATAATCAACAATTCTCTTTGGACTTGGTATATTATAAAAAACCATCAACCACCATAGTACAAATTTACCTACGAGTCTGTTTTAGGTTGGAAATAGCAGTAAAAGAAGCAATAAAAAAACCCCTTTCCAATTGCTTGGAAAGGGGTTTTTCAATAATATTATCGCAGTATATCAAACTTTGATTTCAACATCCACACCACTAGGGAGCTCTAATTTCATTAAAGCATCTACTGTTTTAGGAGAAGAAGAGTAGATATCTACCAATCTTTTGTAAGTACACAATTGGAACTGCTCACGAGACTTCTTGTTTACGTGAGGAGATTTCAATACTGTGAACTTCTCTTTCTTTGTTGGCAAAGGAATTGGCCCGCTTACTATCGCACCACTTGTCTTTACTGCTCTTACAATTTTCTCAGCAGATTTATCTACCAAGTTATGATCGTAAGATTTGAGCTTGATTCTGATTTTTTGATTCATAGTATCAATTGATTGGCCGTCTGCCAATAGTTAAGAAAGTAAGGGAAGAGAGAATCTCTCCCCATTTAGAATTTCAAATTACATGCAAATATAGAAAGTCAACAATTGAATCAACTATTTATTCCTATAAATCTGCAATTATTTCCCTTTTGCCTCGGCAATCACCTCATCTGCAATGTTCTTAGGAACAGGTGCATAGTGAGAGAATGTCAAAGAAGCAGAAGCTCTACCAGAAGTAATTGTTCTCAAATCGGTAACATAACCGAACAAAGAAGATAAAGGCACATCTGCTTTCACAATTGTAGCCGTTCCTTTCATGTCTTGTCCTTTAGGCAAGCCACGTCTTTTGTTCAAATCACCAATTACAGAACCTGTGTACTCATCTGGAGTAACAATTTCTACACCCATGATTGGTTCTAGCAATACTGGTTTTGCTTTCTTAGCGGCTTCTCTAAATCCGATTTTAGCTGCCAATTCAAATGACAACGAATCAGAATCCACATCGTGGAAAGAACCGTAAAACAAACGAACTTTCATACCATCAATTGGGAAACCAGCCAAAGGCCCATTTCTCAAAGACTCAGTAAATCCTTTCTGAATCGCAGGAATGAATTCTTTAGGAATTGCACCACCCTTGATTTGATCAACGAATTCCAACCCTGGCTTGTTATCTTCTGCTGGCATCAATTCGAACTGAATATCAGCAAATTTACCTTTACCACCAGATTGCTTCTTGTAAACCTCTTTATGCTCAACAGCAGCAGTAATAGCTTCTTTATAAGCAACTTGTGGCGCGCCTTGGTTAATTTCAACCTTGAACTCACGTTTCAATCGGTCAATAATAATTTCCAAGTGAAGTTCTCCCATTCCTCTCAATACAGTCTGTCCAGTTTCGTGGTCAGTCTTTACACTCAAGGTAGGATCTTCTTCTAACAACTTACCTAATCCAGTACCTAATTTGTCGGCATCTGCTTTTGTTTTAGGCTCAATCGCATAACCAATTACAGGCTCTGGGAAAGTCATTTGTTCCAAAATAATTGGAAAACCTTCTTCAACCAAAGTATCTCCAGTTTTGATGTCTTTGAATCCAACACCAGCACAAATATCACCCGCTTCTACAAATGGAATTGGATTTTGTTTGTTGGAAAGCATTTGCATCAAACGAGAAATACGCTCCTTCTTACCAGTTCTCATATTTGTGATATAAGAACCTGCTTGCAAAGTACCAGAATAAGCTCTCATGAAACACAAACGACCTACGAATGGATCAGTTGCAATTTTAAAAGCCAATGCAGCAAAATGGTCAGCAGGATCTGGTCTTCTTTCTTCTTCTTCTTCAGTATCAGGATTGATTCCTTTTACAGGAGGCAAATCGATTGGAGAAGGTAAGTAAGAACAAACAGCATCTAGCACAGCCTGAACACCTTTGTTTTTGAAGGCAGAACCACAAAGTACAGGAGACATAGACATGTCAATAACCGCAGCACGAACCGCAGCCATTACTTCCTCTTTTGTGATTGAATCAGGATCTTCGTCAAATTTATTGAAAAGGTCTTCGTCATACAAAGCAACGTTTTCAATCAATTCAGTTCTCCACTTCAACACATCTTCTTTCATGTCTTCAGGAATAGGCACAACTTTGTAAGTCATTCCTTGATCCTCTTCATTCCAGATGATTGCCTCATTTGTTACCAAATCAACCACACCTTCGAAACCTTCTTCTGCACCAATTGGCACTTGCAAAGGCACAGCATTAGCTCCCAACATTTCTCTAATGTCTCTTACGGCATTATAGAAGTCAGCACCCGCTCTGTCCATTTTGTTTACAAAACAGATTCTAGGAACGTTGTATTTATCAGCTTGTCTCCAAACTGTTTCAGATTGTGGCTCAACACCAGAAACTGCACAGAATAAAGCAACAGCACCATCCAAAACACGTAAAGAACGCTCTACCTCCACAGTAAAGTCAACGTGTCCAGGAGTATCAATGATATTGATTTTGTATAAATCAGTATTGTCAGTTGCTAAACCTTGCTCCGTAGGATATTTCCAGGTAGTAGTAGTTGCAGCAGAAGTAATCGTAATCCCTCTTTCCTGCTCTTGCTCCATCCAGTCCATAGTAGCTGCGCCATCATGAACTTCACCGATTTTGTGCGTCATACCTGTGTAATACAGGATACGTTCCGTAGTCGTTGTTTTACCAGCATCAATGTGAGCCATGATGCCGATATTCCTCTGGAGTTTTAAATCGTTCTTTGCCACCTTATATTAGAATCTAAAATGTGAAAATGCTTTGTTGGCTTCTGCCATTCTATGCGTATCGTCTTTTTTCTTAACTGCTGAACCTTCTCCTTTAGCACCCGCCATTACTTCGGCTGCCAATCTTTCGGTCATTGTCTTTTCGTTTCTAGCTCTTGCGTATTTAATCAGCCATTTCATGCCCAAAGACAATTTCCTTTCTGAACGCACTTCCATAGGAACCTGAAAGGTCGCACCACCCACTCTCCTACTCTTTACTTCTACTCCTGGGCAAATGTTGTTGAGTGCTTTCTTAAACACGTCCAATCCATTTACACCTTCTTGGGTCTTACCTAGCTTCTCCTCTATGATTTCTAATGCACCATAAAAGATACTATAAGCAAGGCTTTTTTTGCCGTCAAGCATCAAATTGTTCACGAACTTAGTTACCATCGTATCCTTAAATTTAGGATCTGGCAACACGTATCGCTTTTTTGGTTTCGCCTTTCTCATTCTTTCTGAATATTAAATTGTTTGTATTATTTTTTAGCTGCCTTAGGTCTTTTCGTACCGTATTTAGAACGTCTTTGGGTTCTGTTATTCACACCCGCAGTATCTAATGCGCCACGAACGATGTGATATCTCACACCAGGCAAATCTTTCACTCTTCCACCACGAATTAACACGATTGAGTGCTCTTGCAAGTTGTGCCCTTCACCTGGGATGTAGGCATTCACCTCTTTTCCGTTGGTCAATCGCACCCTTGCCACTTTTCTCATGGCTGAGTTTGGTTTTTTAGGAGTAGTTGTGTACACTCTAGTACAAACTCCCCTTCTCTGAGGACAAGCATCCAAAGCCGGAGACTTGGATTTTGTAGTCTGCTTTGCCCTGCCTTTTCTAACTAACTGATTAATAGTTGGCATTACAATGTTTTGATTAAATAATTTATTTTACGCAAAAATTCGAGGTTGCAAAGGTAAAGAGAATATATCTGATTGTCAAATAGCGAAAGGAGTTTGTTTCCCATCGCTCCACAAGCCTAAAATCAGCCTGTTTTTTGGGTTGGAGTTTACTAGTTGCGAACTGATTCGTGACTTCGACATATATATATAAGTGGCGAATTCACACAGCATGAAACTGTTTTCTGTTGAATTTCGCAAGTTGTTCATTGATGAGTAAAAAAACAGTATTTCCAAAACTCGCCATCAAATAATGAGAGTTAAGCCAACTGTTTGCATGCCGCCAATTTTGGGGAATGACTTATCAGTTTTAATACTTTTGGTTCTACCGTGAATTTGGGTATTGAGTGCAATTCATGATTTTGAAGTTTAAGTTATTAGGTTCAGGTGTGGACGCTTGGGAAGCCCCGCTTGAACCAGTTTTATTGCTTGTTTTTCGAGTTTTAACAAACTCGAAAAACAAGATAATTTCTTCAAATCTTAGTTTTGTTATACCTTTTAACCAAATTCACGATAGAGCCATACTTTTTATCCCAAACCCAATCCTATGAACTCTAAACTCAATTTTAGTTTCCTTTCCCCAAAATTGAATGCGGACGGCTAGTTGCGGACGGCTAGTTGCGATTTTAGCCACAATCCTGTAACCACGAATCAGGTATTTTTTTTTAAATTCGCTATTTCACTAATTCAGCAACTCGCAAATTTCCCCTAGCTCCCCATCAGCACTTTTACCAAGTTATATTTTACCTGAAAAAAGTCTTGCATAGAAAGCCCATCTTCCAACGCATCTACCAAAGATTCGATTGGGCGGAAAGTAATTTTCGGGTTTTCTATGGTTTCCAACCAGCCACTTCTCCCCCGCCCCGTAGTAATTGTTACAATTAGGTTTTCGGGTAATTCTTCCAAAATCCCTATTTCATTTTTAATGAATGAGTCAATCTCATTAGCCGTATATTTTTGTCGGTTGAATGATTCGATGAAAGAAAGGTGGAAAATCAGAAAATTGCAATTTTCCATAATTTGCTCCTTTGATTCATGCCAGCTTGAATCTTGCTCTGGGAAGAAATGTAGGTTCAGTTGTTTTTCTAATGTTCCCCTTCTACTTTTTGGAATTCGAGTGAAAATTCGATTATCAATAATACAAACCTTCGTGTTGATTGCCTCGAAAAACTCAATCAACAAACCTTTGTCGGTAAAACGATGGTTATTGATTTTTCCGAACGGTTTATTTTCGTAGAAATGTTTGAGGAAAGTACCATGCGAGCGAATTTCAAGCAATTGCTGAGAAGCCATTGTTTGCTGATTTCCATGGGAAAGCTCAATTTTTCTGCCTTGGAAACCTTCAGAATCAAATTTGCCATACAAATCAGCATAATTCTGATAGGAAATCTCGCCAGATTCATCCAATCGGATTAAGCCTATTGGTGTATTTCGGATGGAGATTAAGGTTTCCAATTTCTCGCCAGTTTCCAAACCAAGCCATTCTTTGAGCCAATTTAAATAGGCCAAATGGTATTTTTCCTGCGAGTCTTCGGGCAAATGCGCCACTCGTTCATGGTTCACAATTCGGATGACTCCTTGCAGACGGAATTTGTTTTTTGCTTC
>JBLIFI010000189.1:0-8425 GCA_047633715.1 Flammeovirgaceae bacterium | reverse complement strand
ACCTGCCAGGGGCGGTGGCGGGACGGTAGCCTACCAAGGCAGGAAGTCTGCAAACACATCCAACATGCTGTGCATATCGGATGCCAACGGAATCCTGCTGATGGCCAGCCGACCGCTTCCAGGGAACGGGCATGATTCGGCAGACTTCGAAGAGAATATGGCGCAGATTGCATCCATGGCAGAGGAAATGAGCATTTCGCTCGATGGACTCTTCTTGAATGCGGATGCTGGATTTGACCATGCGGAAGTCCGAAGAGTACTGAATATTCACCAGATAGAAGCCAATATCGCACAGAACAAGAGAAATGGGAATGCGTATTTGGAGCGTGATGACTATTTTGACGAAATCCTATATAAAGCTCGATTTGTGATAGAGCGGTCATTTGCGTGGATAGATGGGCAGAAGGCTCTCATGACAAGATATGAGAAGACCACAAGAAACTGGTTCAGCATGAATATGCTTGGGTTTTTAACGATATTAGAAAGAAAAGTTACATCAAATTTACTTTAGACAACTTCAATTGTTGATACTTAAGTCTATTGATATTCACTAATATATAATTATCTTATTTTCAGTAAGTTATACTTATTGTGTAATGCAGAGATAAACAATAGCTTAGCTCAAGCCTTCTAATATTTTATTCATGGCATTTACATACTATGCTGAGTTTATTTCGACTATGGATAAAATATTTCCAGAGCCTTGTGTAATTATTAGCTAATCATAACAAATTATTAGAGATTTTACAGTAATAAAAAAAGCCATCCAATCTGCCTCAAGTACAGATTGGATGGCTTTTGAAAAGCATGATTTCAATGCGCTCCATTCATTAGCTTTTTGATAAGTAGAGAAATCAGCAAAGCAAGTAATCCAACCAAAATAAAGAACAGCCCAACTATTGCATAAGTGCTTACATAGGCATAAAGCTGTTGGAAAGTGGCTTCCATTTCCTGCGTGCCTTCATAGGTCAAGCCAGTAATCCATTCAATGACTTCTCCAGTAAAATTCTGCTGAAACCAAACTCCCATCATAAACGAAGCATATTTGATTGGAGAAAGGAATGGCGAGTGCGATAATATAAAACGAGTTAATGCTATTGGTCTGCGAAGCGTTCAGGAAAGTAAGATTCACATTTCGGTCAGTAAAAAGCGTGATTGAAGAGCCTGCCTGCTCGAAAATTGCCCAAAAAAGCGTGGCAAGCAAAGTGAAATAAACCGCTACAGCCAATCGTTGTCTTTCCGCTTTGGAAACCTCTGAGCCAATTTTGATAATAAACAAGCCGAGCGCAATCAGCAAAGCAGTCATTAAATAATGTTCATATTGATAGAAGCAAACCAGCAAGGCAAAGAATGGAACGGCAAGTAAAGAAAATCCTACTACCCATTTCTCTTTCTTGCTAGATTTTGTAATTGTTTGTTCATTTCCGCTCAAAGGTTGCAATCCTTTCTCTCCAAAAACCTGAGATTTAATACCACTTTGGAAAACCAATAAGCCCACAATCATTCCCACTCCAGCCAAACCGAAACCATAATGCCAGCCGTATTCCTCGCCCAACCAAGCGCAAAGCAAAGGCGCAAGCATTCCGCCTAAATTTATTCCCAAATAAAAAATAGTGAACCCAGCATCTTCTTTGGATTCATCTCCTTTATAAAGTGCGCCCACAAATGAGGAAATATTGGGCTTGAAAAATCCATTTCCTACAATAATCAGAGCCAAAGCTGTATAGAAAAAGACCTCGCTTTCAATTGCCATGACCAAATGCCCAGCCGCCATTAAGATTCCTCCCCAAATGATTGCTTTCCGATAGCCAAGAATTTTATCGGCAATAATTCCTCCGATTGGAGGTGTGGCGTAAACCAATGAGCCGTAAGCCGCAAATACTCCGAAAGACATTTCATCGGTGTAGAGCAATTGCTTGGTCATGTACATAATGAGTAGGGCTTTCATTCCGTAGAACGAAAATCGTTCCCACAGCTCGGCAAAGAATAAGTAGAACAAGCCTTTCGGATGTCCGAACATTTTGGGTATTTCTGATTGGTGCATCTTGCAAAAGTTTTGAGACAATAGATTGGGGACAAAAGACAATAGAAAGTGAATTTTTCCGATTGCGTTTTGTAAAATCCAGCATCTTGGTTTGAAACAATTAAACTTTTGAAGGCTTTATAGATGTGATAAGCGAGTAGGAAACTCGCTCTACGATACAAATTTTATTCTAGTACAAGCGTCTCGCTTGGACTTTGAAAAATCAGTAAGCATCCACGCTTATACACTAAAAGCCTTCATGGTTTGCAAGAAGGCGAGTGAGTTTTTTTCAGGAAAGTGGGGGAACAAACAATCACAAAATGGAGTGATTTGTAACTGTTTGTAAGTGGGTTTCAATTTGTTACAATTGAATTAAGTATTTGATTTTTAGCGATTTGAAAATTGTAAGAGATTACTTCAAATGAACGAACTCAAACTCCTTACGTGTTCTTTTGTAATGCCCGAAATAGAATTTGTTATTTAGTTCAAAGCTGACTTCGCAATACACAGGATTCAAAGTTCCCGAGTTGATTCGCTTTTTATATCGCCATGTTTTTTTTTGCCTAGCAATTGCTTCTGGCTCTTTCAGTTCGCCTTTTTCATGCGCTAAAGTCGTGAGGTTAAGTTTGGATTGGAAATAGGCATTCTTTACTCTCGAACTCACTTGCCAAGCTCTAGGAGTATACACCTGGCTAAATAGATTTTGATTCATTGGATTTGGTGTCATCATCATACCTCCAGATTGATTTGGCACAAAATAATTATGCGAGCCTACGCTCAAAATAAGATTGCTAGATGAATCTGTTGATGCTGAAACTGCTACATTTTGTCGCATCATAATATTAATAATTTGTTTTGGTTTTGAGAGTAATTTCTTAGAGCCTTCATCCCAACCATAGCCAAGTTTCATGAGCGGAGTGTTTGCAAATGGTATTTCCTTTGCCTTATTGGAAAATGCTAGTTCCTTAAGGATTTCCCTATTTACAAAGTCATATATATTGACTTTTACTTCTTTTGAACTCGCTTTCACAGAAAAAAACTTGTTGTTATGTATAAATGAATTTTGCTTGGTAGTGCTAGAAGTAAAACTGGGGTAGATGATGATTTATGAGTTGTATTTTCCAGTTTTCAAATCCAATTCAAACACATTTGTTCCCATTTTGTAGAAAGGTACGTCAACAGTTAAATATATTTTTCCATCTAGGAAATACATTTTCACTTTTTCATTTCTCATCTTCAAATGCGAATAACCACTACTGTCCACAACGGTTAAATTTAGTAGTGGACTACTTGTGATAGTTGCTCCGTACTCTATTATTAGTTCGTCAAATAGAGTGCTTTGCATGAGTGTGGCTTCCTGCCCAACCATCTTATATCTACGATTTAGCTCATTCAATGTAAATTTGACTTTTTCTATTTTCAAATTATCGCCCACACTTCGGACAATCAATTCGGAGGAGTTCTTTAAAATCGTAATGAGGTATATTTTATTTTGGTAAGTGGTTGTGGTAACAAACCTCTCTCTTTTATCGAAATCTAGAATATTTGTAACAGAGACTTTGTTCAACTCCGGAGTGTAAGTAAGCAGTTGAAAAGCTTTTTTTCTTCTGCCACTGGCGAATAATAGATGATATTTCCCATTTGCATATACACCATCTTTAAACTCATGAAATTCCTTTGCCAAAATATTCAGCAAGCTATTCATAGAAGAAGAGTTCTCCTCTACTTTCATTATTTTGCTATGCATTACACGAAAATTCGTATCTAATTCTTGCAGAGACAATGTTTCACTGGTGTTTTGTGCAATCCAAAGCATTTTTGTTTTTGAAGGAGCAAATACCCACGATTGCTTGGAGTTTGGAGCGGTAATGTCTATTTCTACTTTAGTGATGTCCTGTGCGGTTATTGATTGAATTGCGAATACTAACAGGATAGGTAAGATGCTATTTTTCATGTGTTTTAGGATTTACCTTGATACGATTTGAAAATTTGTGCAAAAGTAGAATAATAAGATGGCTATTTGCGATTTTTTTCAGACATATGCGAGAGTTTATTTGTCTAGATTTTTGGTGTACTCCTTTTTTAAGAGCCTCGTACATCAGCTCCTAAGTTCGTGTGGTTATTTTATGTTTCTTGTTTCCTTCTACTGCATTAAAATTCTTAGCCGTGGCTATGTCGAAGTGTCGAACCACTCCAATTTTGCTTTGTAGAAGAAAACAATATTCCAAAAAATACAGACATAAACTTAGAGTTCAAAACCATCTGAACTAAATCCTAGCTCAAACAAAACCACAAACTCAGCTTTCGCTAAATCATAGCGAAAATTCCTGCTTGGGTATTCATTAGAGAGTGAGACTTCCATATCTATTATTGTTTCGGTTCAGTTGGCTCTAAGTTGTCAGAAGGTAACATCTTTACTTTTTGTAATCAGAATAAGGAATAAAAACTACATTTGGTTTGAGGCCATCTTCATCTAAATCATCAATCAGGTCTTTTACGCATTCATGTTCTATATTGTAAGTACATTCCACAATATATGAAATCGGAAAGCTAGAACTAGACAAAATGTCTTCAATATAAGCTATGAGTTCAATAAACCTTCTATTAGCCTCATGGGGCATGTAAGTTTCAAAAATACTGATTTTGGTAAACGGCTTGCTTAAAAGAGAATGTTTCATTGCTTCTATGAACTCTTCAAAGCCATCTGAACTAAATTCTTGCTCAAACAAAACCACAAACTCGGCTTTTGCCAAATCGTAACGAAAATTTCTGCTTGGGTATTCGTTGGAGAGTGAGACTTCCATATCTATTATTGTTTCGGTTCAGTTGGCAGTCGAATGATAAATTCCGTTCCTTTTCCTACTTCTGAATTTACCAAAATCTCTCCACCGTGTTCGGCAATAATTCCATGGGAGATAGACAAGCCCAAACCTGTTCCTTTTCCTACTCCTTTAGTAGTGAAAAATGGGTCAAATATTTTACTCTGAACACTTTCAGGCATTCCTGTTCCAGAGTCTCTAATGATTATTTCTACCCCTTCATCAACTCCTTTTGTAGAAATCCAGATAGTTCCTTTATTTTCAATGGCTTGGACAGCATTGGAAATCAGGTTCATGAAAACCTGATTTATTTTTCCCGCTTGGCAGGTTACAATAGGGAAATCTTTATCATATTCTTTTACTACTTCAATTCGGTCTCTATATTTATTGCGCAGAATGGTTAGTGTAGATTCCAAACATTCGTGCAAGTTTGTGGGAATCGCTTTCGATTCATCTGCTCGTGAGAAAGTTCGCAAGCTTTTCACAATCTCAATGGTTCTTTCTGCTCCATGCCGAATATCTATGAGTGTTTGTTCCACATCTTTCTGTATTTCCTCATACTCCAATTCTAGCTTTAATTCTTTAATTTCAAGTAAAATATTACGAATAGAGGCGGGGTCTTGTACCAAATCTAGCTCATCATATTTTGCCATGACTTCCTTCATATCTTTCCAAATAACACCCAAAACATCTGACCCGCCACATACAAAATTGATTGGATTATTGATTTCGTGTGCCACACCTGCCACCAATTGCCCCAAACTTGCCATTTTTTCTGCTTGGATAAGCTGTATTTGTGTGTTCTTCAAATTTTCGAGTGTAGTCTCTAACTGCTTCTTGCTTTTCGTTTCGTTGAAAAGAGCAATTTCTAGGTTGGATTTTGTGGATTCCAATTTTATGTTCGCATTCGTTAGGTCTTCGGAATTGGCAAGAAGTTCTGCTGTATTGGTTCTTAATTCTTCATTGATAGTTGCCAAATCATAATTTTGTTCCTTTATTTTCAATGTTCTTTTTTCAACCTGCTTTTCTAAAGTCTGATTGATTTCGCCAAGTTCCAAGGCAAGTTCCTCCGATTTGTTATAAGTAATTGCCGATTTAATAGAAAGTACAAATGCTTGCGAGAAGAAGAAGATAAAAATAGCAAATGGTGTTGCATGAAAAGTATCTATAATATTTGATGAGTTTGACAAGTCATTCAAAACGGCTACAAAAATTACCACAAAGCCTAAAACATAGGCAATTGCCCCTTGCTTTTTCCTTCTGATTGCCAAAAACACACCAAACCCGATGTAGCAAAGTTCAGCTATTACCAAGAACTTATAAGGAGTAATCAGATGGGAATGGAAAATTGGTGGAGCAAAAATATTTGTGGTTGACAGCAAAATTGAGAATACAAATAGTGAATAGATAATTCTACTATCAAACTCTTTAGGATAAACCGTAATGCTGAACATTCCGCCAGTAGCAATCAGGAGATAGAATGGAATATGCTCAAAAGCGAGTTCAACTGCCCAGCTTACGTTCGGAAATAGTTCAACTAGTAGCATTTCTCCCGTTCCAATAAGTCGCATAACAGTAAGCATACTCAACAGAAAAAAGTAAAATGCAGATTTTGCTTTCCTTCTCAAAAGGAAAATCCCCAAGTGATAGAAGCCAATAATGAGAATTGCCCCGACTAAAAAAACATCATAGAAAAGGCTTTTGACCTTATTATATTGCAAGGTGTCTCTGCTCCCAATTTCAGGCGAATTCCACAAGCCTCCTTTCCTATAGCGGAAATTTGAGATGTGAAAAACAATACTGAATTGCTCAGATTGAATGGGGATTTCGTAAATCTTAGGGTAGAAAATAGGTTCAGAGCTTTCTTTGGATTTACCTACTTTGCCCACCTCGGCAATAAATTCCCCATTCACAAACAACTTATAAGCGGTAGATTCATCAGGTACTTTGATACTGATTTTCTCATGGTATTTACCGAGTTTCACTATTGTTCGGTAAGAAGCAAATCCTTGGTCTGGAATTGGTTTGCCATCTTGCGAATAATCATTCCACACGCTCGGAAGAATTATTTTAGTTACTTCTTGCTGGTTTTCTTCAAAATCTGAATCTGACCAAAACTCTCCAAATCTCAAATCCCATTCTCCAGAAAGTCGGTATGTTTCTCCTTTCTCAAAATTGACTCCGCTTAAATCAAACATACTTTCTTTGCCAGACTGTGCAAAGGAAATATGAAAGAGGAAAGTAAGTAGAGGAATGAGAACTGAACGAATCAAATTTTTGAATTGAAAGTGAGACTAATTTAAAGTTATTTCTTGTATTTCATCTCTATAAAATGTGTGTCCGAAAACACTCGCCCACCAGAAAACAATAATCCAATATCATAAGTGGCTTCTCCAAGCGTAACCTCCTCCATTTCCTTAGTGAAAATCTTATACACTTTTCTACGGTTTTGCTCTAACTCCGTGGCATCATAAACAATATAGTTATATTTTTCTGGATGGTGCTCAGGCATCATCGTATAGTCAATTCGGTAAATCACATAATGAGAAATCGTTTGGTAACGCACTTCCAGTTCATCATTTGTTAAAATCAAGTCTTCTGAACCAGAAAAATTGAAATTGGGCAAATCCGTAAATTCCTCAAAAACTTCTACCCATAAGTCTTCTGTGGTGCTGGCAAGGTTTGAACTTTTTTTCATATTCTAAGAGCGGGAAATATATGCTTTAGGAAGAATTATAAAATAAAAAAAAGAGGAATTCCAGAAAGGATTCCTCTTTTAATGGCTGAGTTTTCACACTATTATTTATCTGTATTGAACACTATTATAATGTGCTCTTTTCTTTTTCCCTGCACGAGTTTTACATTCAGGCTTGGCACAAGAAGAAAGGCAAAGTCCTCCAAAAAATAGAATTGCGAGAGTAATAGCTTTAAATTTCATGGTTCGATTACTTTTAGTGAAAGCCTTTAGTAACAGTAAAACAATAATCTACACATCTCTCTAGTTTCTTTTTGGTCTATCCTTCGTTAAAAATTGTAGCCATAGCGATACTATACCTACAATTTTCGCCTAGACTAGCCTCAAAAATAAACTGTGATAGATGCATACTTTATTTTTTCATTGTTACTTAGTTTGAAACTGGCTTGTATTTTATTGACATTTGTTCTTCCAAAAATAACACATGATTGCCTATTTGGACGAGTCAACATCAAACATTAACAATCAAATACAATTAAGAAAAAAAGCACAGTTTTAGCTACGAATTGGGCTTTGAAGTGAATCATAAAATAGCCCGATAAGTTAATCTACACAAATGAATAGTAATTATATGATTTTTCCATCCTAAAGTATAATTTGTCCGTATAAAAAAGAAGTGATAGTTTTCGATGATTATTCCTTTTGGACAGAGAAATAGTGAATGGCATATTAAGTTTCTCAGTACAAAGTCCAAAACAAACTTGCTAAGGAACGGGGAATAAATAAATGCGTGTTTTGTCGCAGTTTATTTTTGAGGCTAGTTTAGGCAAAAAAGTTTGGCATAGCACCGCTACGGCAAACTTTTTTAACGAAGAATAGCCCAAAAAG
>JBLIFI010000188.1:0-8465 GCA_047633715.1 Flammeovirgaceae bacterium | reverse complement strand
GCGCTGTCGCATAAGCAATGATTGGCAAAATCAAATCTTATTCGCTTGTTTTGACAGTAAATAATCTACAAACATCAGATGTGAAAAATCAGAAACCGATAGGTCGATTTTTAATGCGATGAGAAAATAGAATTTCCCTGCTTTTTTCTCATCGCACATCGTAATTCGTAAATCCACAAATTTATGTCCAATCAACCAGAAGAAATACTCGATAAAAACCTGCTTTCTATTATCATTCCAGCATACAACGAAGCGAGCACAATTACTGAAATCCTAGATAGAATGAAGCGGATAAAGCTGACTCTCGGAATTCAGAAGGAAATTATTATTGTGAATGATTGCTCTTCGGACAATACAGAAGGGTTGATTTTGGATTATCAAAAGAAAAACCCACACTATAAAATCATTTATGTGTGCCATGCCAGAAACAAAGGCAAGGGCGGAGCGGTAAAATCGGGAATAAAATACGCTACGGGAAAGTATTTGCTCATCCAAGATGCAGATTTGGAATATGACCCAAAAGAATACAATTCCCTGCTCGAACCTATTGTAGATGATAAGGCAGATGTAGTTTATGGCTCTCGTTTCATTGGTGGAAATCTGCACAGAGTTACATTTTATTGGTATTCTGCCCGCACAAAATGGCTGACTAAAATCTCCAATATGCTCACAAATCTCAATCTGACAGACATGGAATGTGGTTATAAATGTTTCCGAACAGCTATTGTAAAACAGTTGGATTTGTATGAGAATGGATTTGGTTTCGAGTCAGAAATTACCGCAAAAATCTCCCGAATTAAGCGAGTGAGAATCTATGAGCAAGCAGTTTCCTACCAAGGCAGAACCGTGGCAGATGGCAAGAAACTCACTTGGCAAGATGGCTTCGATTCGCTTTGGTGTATTCTAAAATATAATCTGTGGAAAAAATAGAATTTCATACGCTATTACGAAGAGTGGTTTTGCGAATAATGGCTAACTATTTAACTACAATCACTTTTATTGTGCTTATTCCGCTTTGATTCTGCTAGTTTTTTCATTTTCTCGTAAAATATTAGGAAATTCACACCTAATTTGTAAGAAATAGAGCAAAATCGAATAAAATCTAAGTTGGCGCAACTCCAAACACAACAAGGCCGGGAACAAAGCCGAACAACTGCGGGACTCGCTTCTCGTTTGGACGTTCGTAAGCTGACCTTGCTGTTTGCCCTGCTGAGTTGGCTCGGTCTGGTTTTGCTAGGATTGGTAGAACAATCTATTTGGGAGAATGAAGCCTTGAAACTGGAGAACCCAATTCCCTTGAAAGGACTTCTGTTGAATGCCTTTATTTTCAACATATACATTTATTCCTGGCAACAAACTCAAAAGCAAGATGGCATAGATTTTTATTCGCTTTTTTGGCGAGTTTTCATCACTATTGTACTTTGCACGCTGGTTTCGGTAGGAATCACAGGATTGATTATTCATTTGGAAGAGGGCCAATTTGCTAAAAAAACACAAGAATTAGTGCATTGCCTAGGCTTTCATGTGGAGTTTGGTTTGTTGCTTTTCTTCTTGATGATGGCATTCAGCAAGTGGAAAAAGATTATTCTCTACGAAAAAACAACTTTGGTTTGGTGGGCTTGGATTGCCTTTGAAGTCATTCTTTTCTCGGCAACCATTACCCATTTTTTCGCCATCAGCGAGCTGAATAATTACTTCTACCTAGCTTATGGAATCATTACTTTACTCGCTTTTTTGCTGAGTGTGAACCTAAAATGGATTCCATATCTGAATTTCAAGCAGAAGCTTTGGAGTATCCCAATGATGTTGACAATTCTAGCTTGTTTGGGCTATTTTGGAAATAGCTTTCACGGCTATTTCTCGCACGAACCTCTAGTGGTCGATGATATTTCTAAGAGTATTTTTATCGCAGTAATTTTCTCATTCGTAGCACTTTATACTTTCGTCAGCTTGATGTCAGTAATTTTCAACCTGCCCTCTTCTTCTGTTTTCGATAGAAAGTTTCGGGAGATTAGTGAGTTCCAACAAACAAATGAAGACTTGCTGGGGAAATCGGAGCAGGAAGTATATGAAGTATTGCTCAATAGCCTGATTGATTTGGTTCGGGCAGATGCCGCTTGGTTGGAGACTTCACAAGATAAAGTGTTCATTGCCAAGAATATGAGTCGGGAAGATGCACTCAAATTCAAAAAAGCCATTGCAGAGAAAGGTTACGATGGCAGTTCCTACAAAAACTTCTCAAATAGCTTGTTTTCCTCGCAAAACAGCGTTTCTTCTACTTATAATTCAATTCTGGCAGTTCCACTCAAATCGGGAAACCAACAGGCTGGCAACTTGGTTTTGCTCAAAAAAATGCGAAATGCTTTCGATAATATGATGGTGGCGATTGTGAATACATTCACAGCACAGGCAAATGTTGCCATCCACAATCATAAGCTAATGCAAGGAATTGGCGTGTCGAATATTGACCAAAGCGGAATGATGATTGCCAAAGGCGTTCAAGAAAGGCTTTTCCCAAAGAACTTGGAGAAAATTAAAGACTTGGAAATTTTCGCCTCCACGGAATCTGCCGAAGCGGTTGGAGGAGATTACTATGATATTCATGAAGTATCGAGCGGGAAATATGCCGTTTTCATTTCTGATGTGGCAGGAAAGGGAATTGTGGCCGCTTTTACGATGGCTCAAATGAAAGGCATTTTCAAAAGCTTGGTACAAACTGCTTTCACTCCGCACGAATTCATGAAACATGCAAACATGGCTTTGAGTGGAGTTTTGGAGAAGAATGTTTTCATCACGGCATCCTATTTTCTGATTGACACAAACGAAAGCAAGATTTATTTTTCCAGAGCAGGACATTGCCCCACGCTTTATTATGACGATAAGAAAAAAGAGGTAGAATACTTCAATAACCAAGGTTTGGGGTTGGGAATTATTACGAACGAGAAGTTTGAGCGATTCATTGAAGTAACCGATTTTTACTATAATCCGAACGATTTACTTGTTTTATATACCGATGGAATTGTAGAGGCAAAGAATGAGGAAACGGGAGAGGAATATGGCTACGAAAGATTGCAGCAATTCATCAGCGATAATAAAGAAACGCCTTTGGCTGACATTTCAAGTAAACTCCTCAAAGATGTTCGAGAAACTATTCAATCTGAAAAATTACAAGATGATTACACATTAATTTTAGTACGTATGAAATAGTCTTCGGAAATTTCAATGTACTTTTATCATTGTACCGCTTCAAAATCAATTCAATGAGACACTTTAAATACCAACTACTTTTTTCCTTAGCTTCACTCGTTTGTCTGAACAGCTGTTCATTGGAAGGGCTGATGACAAAAATTCAGGAAGGCCAGAAAATTGAAGTTGTTTCTTCGTCATTAGAATACC
Organism: Flammeovirgaceae bacterium; assembly: GCA_047633715.1. Taxonomy (GTDB): domain Bacteria; phylum Bacteroidota; class Bacteroidia; order Cytophagales; family Flammeovirgaceae; genus JBLIFI01. Next base: position 5,069 of record JBLIFI010000188.1, on the reverse strand, counting down.
ATTTCGATTCTATCAATTTTGAGGTGGTTGCCACTTTTTCCTCTAATGTAAATATTGGCTCAGATGCCAACTATGAGTTGCAACTTATTTACCATCCCACACAAGGCGATAGTGTTACAGTCGGGAAAATGAATTTGAATGGAGCATTCTCCAACAAAGAAAAAACTAAGAAACAGAGCTTTAAAATTCCGTATAAAAAAAGCTGGGATTTCGGTGAATTGCTGACTATTGGTACACTCTCCAATGAAAAGGAGACTCACAAAACACCAATGATTAAAATTGCCGATGGCATTATTACCACAAGCCAACTTATTCGCCCAGCCTATTATTTATATGATTTGCCCTACGAATATCAGCCCAAAACAGAATACGAGCCTAAAGAAATCACGCTGTTTTTCAGTTCAAATAGTAGTGTGATTGATTTAAAAAAGCAAAATAGTATAAGCGTGGCAATGCTAGAATCTTGGATTGCGAAAGGAAGTATTAATGGGGAAGCAAAGATTATTGCCACACACGACCCAAGTGCAAAAGAGTCAGAAAGTTCTAGCCTTACCAAACAAAGGGCAAGTTCCGCAACGCAATTATTAAAAGAGATTTCCAAAAAGTATGGAGATGCAAAATCGCCAGCTATAAAAGCAAAATCTGTTTTTCAGGATTGGAGTTTGTTCAGCAAGGAGCTTGAAAAAGACGCTTTGCTCACAAAGGCAGAGAAGTTGGAAATCTCCAAACTCGTAGATGGCGGAGGAGATTTTAATAAGAGAGACGAGCAATTTAAGAAGTTGAAATACTATAAAAACCTTCAAAAAGGAGTTTATACAAAGTTGAGACAAGTAAAACTGAAACTTAATGTTGCCAAAAAACAGCTTTCAGAATCAGAAGTGCAACTGAAGGTTGGGCAAATTGCTTCAGGGAAGGCAATGGCAAAGGATTTAAAAATGGGAGAGATTTTGTTTGGAGTGAGCAAGATGCCTTCTGAGGAAAGTAGAACAAAAATTTACGAGGAAACAGACAAAGTATATAGTTCTCCAATCATTAAAAACAATTTAGGTAAACTCTACTTAGAGAAATCGGAGAAGTTGACAGACGAAAATCAAAGAGTAAAATTGATTGAAAAATCTATTATCCTATTCAAAGAGGCACAGAAATTAGATAAAAACCCTCACATAGCAATTAACCTAGCAGGTGCTCAAATTGCTAAAAATGACCAAGATGCTGCCATTCAAACTATTTTAGATGTTCGAGAAGAAGCTGACTCCACACTTATAGAAAGCATCAATGCGCTGAAAGGGTACGTTTATTTGAAACGAGCGAACTATGCGGCCGCCATCAAAGAATTCTCTAAAGCGGGTGAATCTTCTGGAGTTTACTACAATCAGGGAATGGCATATTTGCTTTATGCGAGCCAAAACCAACTCAAAAGTGGTTACCCGAGTGCGGAAAGAGTATTTTTGAAAGCTATAAAAGCGGACAAAGAAAATTCTTATGCCTATTATGCGCTCGCTATTTCAGCGGCACGTTTAGAAGATGAAAGGTTGTTGGAGAAGTATTTGAAAGAAGCTGTATCGAGAAATAAACTATTGAGAAAAAGAGCTAGAACAGATTTGGAGTTTGCTCCTTTCAGAATGTCAGACGCTTTCAAGAGTGCTTTTGAGGAGGAATAGAGAGAGAGACATTCCATGTTTTGAAAACATGGAATGTCTAATAGTAAATTTTAATCTATTAGTTTGTAGATAAGTAGTAGGACTTAAATCACCATTACTTGAATGCTTAAAACCTTACTATTCGTTTTTGTTGGAGGTGGCTTCGGAAGCTGTTTGAGGTTTTTAATATCAAAATGGCTCAATTCGGCTTCGAGCTTCATGCCTTACGGAACGCTTTGTGCCAATGTGCTTGCCTGCATTGTTCTGGGAATGGGAGCTTTCTACTTTTCATCCAAAACCCAAACTCAAGAAAACAACTATTTCAGCACACTAATTCTGATTGGGTTTTGTGGTGGATTCAGCACATTTTCTACTTTCAGTAATGAACTTTTCGGGTTTATGAAAGCAGGGCAAACTTTCAACATGGCAGTTTATGCAATTACTAGCTTGGTGCTATGCAACTTAGCCATTGGCTTGGGCTTGTGGTTGGGGAAAGCTCTGCTGAACTAAAACAAAATGATTGTATTTCTTGTCATTTCACTCTGTAGATTCCTCTTCCCTGAGGAATACAAGGCAGCACGAGAGTCTTATTTTATTCTGAAAAATTTGAATGCAAAAATAAAAACCATGCTATTTTAACCTGTGTCGTCATCTGAATTTGCTAAGGTTGGTTACACTTCTAATGTCTCTGTTCTTCTTGGAAGAAGAACCTACAAAAACACACACTTACAATTGACCTTTTGTGGCAACTGTGCGGATAATCATTAATGACAATAAAAAAAAGCCACAATCTGAATTGTGGCTTTTGGATAGAATATGTTTTTTAATCTAGAATCTTACAGTTTGTCCTCTTTTCAGTAGTTCAATTTTCAAATTCGCTTTTTTTCTCGACTTCCTTTTATTTGGGCTCAACGACCTAATCGCTTCCTCACGGCTTTCAATGGCTTTTTCTTCTGTTTTGAATGTATCTTCAACACTTTCGATAGACATATCAAAAATACTTTCAGGGTACATTTCATGCAACTCGTCCTCAAAGTCCGTCAGAACAGTATACTTATTGAGTTGCCAAGTTTTGGCATCAAACTCAATCACTTCGGAATAGACATATTTGTCTCCTTTCAGGTTTTGCATGGTGGCACGCAAATAGCAAAAACGCTTCTGCGTCATTTCTTTTGCATTGTGGAATGTTTTGTTGGAACGGACTTTCTTGTTCATGCCCTTGAAACTCATGAGGGAAAGGCACAGCAGAACCAACAGCGGGGAAATCGCTTTTCTTGCAGACATAGTAATTTGGGTTAATTAGTTATATTGTTAAAGTATGAAAGCAAAAGGCACAAATCTTGCCATTATTACAATGGATGTAAATTCTTTAAAATTTACGCTATTTACTTACATATAAGTAAATTTAACTTGTTTCTCTTACATCTGAAAGGATTAGTACAAAAAAAAATAAAAATTGTATTAAAACAGTTTAAAATTTAATTTTTAGATGAATTTTTAAATATTACTAACCGTTTATACAATAATGTGTCACTAAATATATTTTTATTCATGCTTTTTTTCAAAAAAATACGATTATTCCTACATGCAGTTGCTCTTTTTTTGTTGTTAGTTGCTTTCCAGTCTTGCATACCACGTTGTATCAAATTCCCTGCCTATGCACAATGCCAAGTCAGAATGCGACATGCGCATGGTGGGGCAGAGTACAGAGGTGTTCCTTTTTGGAAAAAGCAGAATATGCAATACGGGGAAAAGCATAAAGGACCTTATAAAGACACGCGTTACGCAACTCCAAAAAGTAGTAAGAAATTTTTGGGGCCCACCAAGAAGAAAGTAGTTGTAAAATCGAGAAAAAGCAGACCCAAAGGGAAGAAACAGTAATTCCAAATAGTAAGATAGCAATTTGGCAAGATAGTAAAGTAAGAAAATACGAGTAATAAACTCCAACCACTTTGCCTTCATTGATTTTAGGCTCATAGATTTTCTGCAACTTTGTTGATTGAGTAAAATTTGGAAACACAGAAATACACTTTAATTTGCTGGCAACAATAAATCATTGACTACCAAATCGTATTTTAACTGGTTCTCTAACAAATTTTGTGGAGGTAAAAAACAGCTCAGATTAGTTATCTAATCTGGAGGCTGTAATTGATGATTATTCCTTATTTCGTATTTCATGGAACACATCAATCACAAAAATTGTCAGACAACCTTTTAACTTTACTTTTTTCCTATTTCCCACTTTCCACTTAAACTGATGAAAGCAGTAATACAACGAGTTTCCGAAGCTTCGGTAAAAATTGAAGGAACAGTAAAAGGTAAAATCCAAAAAGGATTTATGATTTTGCTTGGAGTAGGAAGCATCGATTCTGAAGAAGATGTGGATTGGCTTGCGAAGAAAATCGTGAACATGCGCATTTTTGAAGATGAGGAAGGGAAGATGAATAAAAGCTTGTTGGATATTGATGGGGAAGTTTTACTCATCAGCCAATTCACACTTCATGCCAGTACAAAAAAAGGCAATCGCCCTTCTTTCATTGAAGCGGCCAAGCCTGATTTGGCAATTCCCCTCTACGAAAGTATGATTTCTGCACTCTCCAGTTTGCTCTACAACCCAATCCAAACAGGAGAATTTGGCGCAGATATGAAAGTAAGTTTGATAAATGATGGGCCTGTTACGATTGTAGTTGACACAAAAGATAAAAGGTAATTCCATACCTTTGCCAATTCAAAATCACATTGCTTTCTAATGAATAAAAAAGTCAAATTCCAACATCTCGGCACAATGGATTACCAAGAAGCTTGGGATTTCCAGACTGAGGTTTTTCAAAAGACTGTTGACCTCAAAATTGAGAACCGGAATAGGGAGAAAGCAGGAAAACCACAGTTAGAAACCCCGAATTACATCTATTTTGTGGAGCATCCGCATGTTTATACCTTGGGAAAAAGCGGGAAACTCGAACATCTTTTACTTGATGAAAAAGGGTTGAAAGCTAAAAATGCTACTTTCTATAAAATCAATCGGGGTGGAGATATTACCTACCACGGTTTTGGGCAAATTGTTGGCTATCCGATTTTGGATTTGGATAATTTCTTTACCGACATCCATAAGTATTTACGCCTTTTGGAGGATGCCATAATCCTCACTTTGGCAGATTACGGAATTGACGCTGGGAGAATTAAAGGACTAACAGGCGTTTGGCTCGACTACAAAAAACAGGAAAACCCACGTAAAATCTGTGCGATGGGAGTGAAAATGAGTCGTTGGGTAACCATGCATGGTTTTGCCTTCAATGTAAATACTGACTTAGATTATTTCCAAAATATTGTGCCTTGTGGCATTGCCGATAAAGCCGTAACTTCGTTGGAGAAGGAGTTGGGAGAGCCACAAAACATTCAGGAAGTGGAACAAAAACTCCTCAAACATTT
>JBLIFI010000187.1:0-8477 GCA_047633715.1 Flammeovirgaceae bacterium | reverse complement strand
CAAATTCTGCACTCTCATAAAAAAGAAATATTTTTGTGAAAGCTTTAATTCTAACGATTTCCTGATATGCAAAAATCTATTTCTACGCTTGCCTTCTTGTTATTGCTTCTTTCTTGTGGAGGAACAGCAGAAGATGGCGATAATAAATATGCTAAAGGCGGTAATGACGAAGAAGCGTTGCTAGAGGAAATGGTTGCCAGCCTTTATGAAGGAGTTTCCTTTTTGGAAGGAGTTTATGGAACTTCTACTTCAGAAGGTTTCGGAATTGAGAATTTGTTTGACGGTAAGCCAGAAACGCATTGGAAAACCATTCAAGGTGCAGGCCCAGATGAGGGAATTATGCTTTATTTCCGTAAACCCACTTACCTTCACGAGCTAATTATTAAAGTAGCAGAGGGCGAAGGGTTAGATAAAATAAAGGAAATTACTCTTTATGGAGACGGCAAAAGTTTTGGCGATTTCGACCCGAAAAACCCAATCAAAATTGGCTCGAAATTCACTACGGTTTTCCTCCGAATTAAAGAGGTAGAGAAATTGAAAACTATCAAAAATGAATCGGAAGGAAGTATTCAGGAAGTGGTTATTTTTAATCCAAAACTTTCGGTTGGAGTGAGTGAGTTGGTCTTTTCTGGAAAAGAGGAAGAAATTCTAAAAATCCAACCTCCTGTGAGTTTGGAAGGGAAAATAGTAGCTTCATCTACCCTAAAACCTGCTAATTCCTACAAAGTAAGCCAGCTTTTTGACTCCCGAAAAGAACTCGTTTGGGTGGAGGGCGCAGAAAATAATGGCGAAGAGGAAACATTGACTTTTACATTGAAATATGAAATTGAAATTACCGCATTGGAAATTTGGAATGGCTACCAACGCTCTTCCAAACACTTCGATAGCAATTCAAAACTGAAAACTTTTGAGTTTGGCGTGAAAGGTGGCAAGCTGGAGACCTATGAATTGGAAAGTAAATCAGGCACTCAACTAGTTCAGCTCAAATCGACTTTAGTAGGCAAAGAATTTGTGTTGAAAATCAAACAAGCTTACGCTGGCTCGAAATATAAAGATTTGGCAATCAGCGAAATGAGATTTTACGATGGGGAGATTCCCATGATGATTTCCACCAAATCCAATCCTGATTCAAAAGAGCTTTTGGCAAAAAATAAAGGCAAGATTTTAGGGACTATTCTGGATAAGCGTTTCAAAAGTGAAGTGCAAGAAGAGTTTATGGTTTACCAAAATTCAATCATTCTCCGTTCCGATTTTACATTCGTGATTTACCAACAGGAAGAAGACCAAGAAGCAGATGCGAAAATTGAGAAAATTGCCGATGGCGGTTGGGAAGTAGTAGAATCCAAGTCGAACTCTGCCAAAATCAGAATCTTCGGAAAACTCACTAATCTTTCTGAATCCTACGATTTCTACAAAGGCAAAACTGACAAGGAATACATTCAAATCTTCCAAGATTTCCTCCAAATCCGAAAAGGAAGCATCAAAGGCACTAAGTTTTTTGGAGAGTTTAAAACTGCCCTGCCCGATTCTGCTTTCGTAGATTTGGGAATGCTCGATAAAAGTTTCATTCTGGATATGAAATACGCCACCGATGATAATTTCATTGGCGAAACAGTTTACGATTGTGGGCGTTGCCTCATGCGCTACGAAGCCGCTTCTGCCTTGCTAAAAGCACAAGCAAAATTCAAAGAAAAAGGTTTGCGAATTAAGTTTTACGACTGTTACCGACCGCTCGACATTCAGAAAAAAATGTGGGCGAAATATCCGAATCCGAGCTATGTGGCAAATCCATATAAAGGAATTGGCTCAATTCACAATCGTGGTGGTGCAGTAGACATGACTGTGGTAGATGCAAATGGAGACGAATTGGATATGGGAACTCCATTCGATTTCTTCGGTAAGAAAGCGCACCAAGATTGTACTGATTTACCCAAAAATGTACTCGAAAACCGAAAAGTTCTCCGAAATACGATGGAATCAGTCGGTTTCCGAAGAATCCGCACAGAATGGTGGCATTATTCCTTCGCCAACAAGACAAAATTTACAGTTGCCAATACTCCAATCAAGTGCTAATTGAAACAAGGTATTTTTCGGCAATTGCCGTAATAAAACGTGGCAATTGGGAAACATTTATTAAAACATCCTGTTGAGACTTGGTAAATCAAAATAGACACTTACAATGCCTAGCAATCCTCCAAACAAGAAAAACCTTTACGGCAATACAAGAGATGAAGACGATTTCTACATGGAAAACGGCTTTATGGTTTTTACCGAAAAATACCACGAAAAGCGTGGCTACTGCTGTAAAAGCGGTTGCCGACATTGCCCTTATGGCTACAAGATTGACTTGAACTTGGGAAAGTAATTTTGATGTGTTGATTCGATGATGAAAAAAATATTAAATCCGTAGGTTCTTCTTCCCAGAAGAACTGTTTAGCTAAATTGGCAACGTGATTGATTTTCAATCATCTAATCAACACATTGCCAAATCAACGAATCAATCATTGTAAAGCAAATACTTTTCCCTCATCGCTTTGTATTTCTGCAAATCAGCTTGCCAGCTCTCTCTAATTTCTGCTTCGGTTTTTCCTGCTTCAATTTGCTGTTGGAGTTTTTTAGTTCCAGCCAGATTCGTAAAAAAGGGAATAAAGAAATCTTTTTTACTGATGGATTTTTGATAGAAATCAATTAGTTCTGTCAAGAAAAACTCGTGAGAATAAGCGAATTTCTTTGTGGTTAAATCTTTTCCATAGCACGCTTTTCCTTTGTGTTTCGGGTATTTTGCACCTTCCATGCTTTTTGGAGTGAATGAAAATTCTTTGGTTGGGTAGGTCGGGTGTCCAATAACTTGGAATTGCTTGTCCGTTCCCCTTCCTATGCTCACATTCGTCCCTTCAAACAGGCAAAGCGATGGATAAAGCGAAATTGACCAATCGTTTGGTAAGTTTGGAGACGGTTTCACAGGAAGCGAATAGCGAGTTTGATGCGTATAATTTGCAACGGGAATGACCGTTAGGTCTGTTTGGATTTCATTTTTTAGCCAATTTTCTCCGTTAATCATTTTTGCCAATTCGCCCACCGTGCAACCATGCACAATCGGAATTGGGTGCATTCCCACAAAAGATTTTTCGGATAATTCGAGAATTGGTCCATCTACATAATAACCATTGGGGTTTGGTCTGTCCAGAATGAGAACGGGAATGTTGCTTTCTGCACATGCTTCCATTACATAGTGCATGGAACTAATATAAGTATAAAACCTTGCTCCTACATCCTGAATATCAAATACAACTAATTGAATATCAGATAATTGTTCTTTACTCAGCTTTTTGTTTTTTCCATAAAGCGAGATGATTGGCAAACCTGTTTTGGTGTCTTTCCCATCTTTTACTTTCTCGCCAGCATCTGCCGTTCCACGAAAGCCATGCTCTGGAGCAAATATTTTTTCGATTGAAAAACTGGCGGATTCACTCAATCCAACCAAAGAATCTACCAAATGTGTGTTGCCAATGGTAGAGGTTTGATTTACGACTAGGGCAATCTTTTTCCCTTTCAGCAAAGGCAGGTATTTTTCCAATTGTTCTGCGCCAACTTTCAAAGCTTCGACTTTCTCGCTTTCTTCAAGAACAGTATCTTGTCGGGTTTGGCTATTCGTACAGGAATTTGAGAGTAGGAATAGCCAACTAAGTAAGAAAAATTTATATGATTTCATCTTTTTTGCGGTTCTGTTTCGGTAAATCCAATTGTTGTAAAGCCAAATCTACTGTATATTCGACTTTAGCAATCATTATATAATGTAGTTTACAAGTAAAGTAGGTAGGTTTCTTGCCTTCTCAAAAAAAAGACTTGCTAAGTCTCTCTCATTGAGTATAATAGTTATTGAAATTCTTGAATAATCTAGTTGACTTAGACTTAGGAACGGAAATTAAATAAGATGCGACTTTCTCTTGTTTCTTTTTGGGCTATTCTTCGTTAAAAAAATTTGCCGTAGCGGTGCTATGCCAAACTTTTTTACCTAAACTAGCCTCAAAAATAAACTGCGACAAAACACGCATTTATTTATTCCCCGTTCCTTAGCAAGTCTCAATCCATAAATAGCCAAAAGCACTACCTATTTTTCAATTCGCCAATTCTCAAATCACTAATTCACCAATTCCCTCATGCGCTCCACTCGCCACTATTTCACAAACTCCAAAGGTGTAAAACTCTCTGCTCAGCTCGATTTGCCAGCCGATGGGAAACCTGCCGCTTACGCACTTTTTGCACATTGTTTCACAGGAAGCAAGAACTGGAATGCAGTCAAAAGCATTGCCCGTGCGCTGACTCAAGAAGATATTGCCGTTTTCCGTTTCGATTTTGCTGGATTGGGGGAGAGCGAAGGCAACTTTGCAGATACCAATTTCAGCTCGAATGTGGGAGATATTGTTGCCGCAGCGCACTATATGATTGAAAATGCCATGTCTCCGCAATTGCTGATTGGGCACTCGTTGGGTGGAGCAGCCACAATCATTGCTTCTCCGCAGATTCCGAGTTTGCGAGCGGCCGTAACCATTGGTTCTCCTGCCGACCCTGCGCACGTTCGCCATTTGTTCGAGGCGAGCATGTCGGAAATCAAAGAAAAAGGCGAGGCACAAGTGATGTTGGGAGGAAGGAAGTTTGTGATTCGTGAGCAGTTTATTGAAGATTTGGAACAGCATGATTTACCCCAAATCTTGTCGAATCTGAATAGAGCCTTGCTTATTTTGCATTCTCCACAAGACGAAACAGTAGGGATTGAAAATGCTGCCAAGCTTTTTAAAGGCGCAAAACACCCGAAAAGCTTTGTGACTTTAGATGGCGCAGACCATTTACTCACCAAAAAAGAAGACTCGCTTTATGCAGGAAGCCTGATTGCCTCTTGGGCAGCTCGCTATATTATTCGGGCAGAAGATTCGGCTCCATTTAGCGAAATGAGAGTGGCTGCCCAAACAGAATCTGACTTTTTTACCGATATAAAAGCAGGGCAATTTCACCTCTCGGCAGACAGCCCGAAAAGATTGGGCGGAAACGAAATGGCACCTTCGCCTTATGACTTACTCATGTCTTCCCTTGCCAGTTCCACAAGTATGACCATTCGCCACGGGGCTGATGAGATGAAAAGGAAGGTTTCGAGCATCAAAGTCCATTTAGAACCCAGGAAAAAAGAAGCGGGAGGAGATTCTGAGAACATACAACTTCTGGCAATCAATAGAATTATAGAAGTTCGGGGAGACTTGACGGAGCAGGAAATTAAGGCAATGGCAAGTCGTTCTCCAGTTTACAGAATAGTAAAAAAAGGCTTGCGAATTGAGACAAAAATCATTTTAAAATAGTATTATTATTTCCCGCACCATAAAAAACAAATTATTGAACCGATGGTTCGACTTGTCATGGAGGAGAAAATAGAAAAACTCAAGAAAAAAATCGTTTATTTTCAGGAAATGTTGGAGTCTAAGCAATCTATGCTGGAGATGACAATTTCTTATATGGAGGATTTGCAAACAGATTTAGAAATTAGCTCAGAAAAGTTAAGAGTGTCCAATAAGAAGTTGAAAGACGGCAATAACTACGCAGAACGACTTCAAAGAGCGCTTCTTCCTGCCGACACTAAAATCTCCTCTATTTTCCCAAACAGTTTTGTACTTTTTCGACCCAAATTTCCATTGAGTGGCGATTTTTATTGGTTTTACGAAACAGAAGAGAAAAAATGTGTAGCCGTGATTGATTGCACAGGACATGGCGTGCCTGGTGCCATGCTTACCGTCATGATTGACTCCGCACTCAACCAACTTGTGAAAACTGCTGGAATCACAGATCCTAAAACTGTTTTGACCTTGTTAGACCAGGTAATTCACGAGCAACTCCATAAATCAGATACTAAGATAGTTGTAAGAGATGGTGCTGATGCAGGTTTCTTAGAATTTGATAAGCAAAGCAAGACACTCGTATTTTGTGGAGCTCATTCCGATGCGTTTTTTGTTAAAAATCAGACTATTGAATTTATAAAAGGAAGTAGATATTCCATTGGAGAGGCTTCTAAAAGAGTAGGAAACCTACAAAACCAGATAATTGAAATACATGAAAAAAGCCGTTTCTTCATGTATACAGATGGAATAGTAGATCAGTTTGGTGGCGAGGAGAATAAGAAATTTGGGCGAAAAAGACTGCAAAAATATGTAGAGGAGACATCTTTGTTGAATATTAGAGAGCAGAGAGGTAAATTAGCGGATTATATTAACACATGGAAAGAAGGCAAAACTCAAACCGATGATATGTTATTGGCAGGAATTGAGTTTTGATTTTGATTGTTTTTTTAGATATTTTTTTTTAAACAACCTTTTGCCTTTTTGAAAAAAAAGGAGAAAATATTTTTATGAATCTCGATAAACCAGAAGTTACGCAGGAGCTACTACAAGCTGGAGAAAGTTATATGACATTGTTCCAGACAGAGTTTGGAAATATTTTTTTGATTGCAGAAAAGCCAATACTCGTTTGCGAATTCGTAACAGAATATGTTCCGATTGATAACTTCCAAGAACTCTTCTTGAAAATGTCAGAGTTTGTGGCGCAATACAGTATAAAGAAAATTATTTTCGATAAGCGGATGTTAACTACTTTCCACCAACCTTCTATGGAATGGTATTTTATTACTTGGAAGAAAGATATGCTGGAATTGGGATTGAAAACGCATCGTAAAATCCTTCCGAATAGTGCGCCTTGGTTCAAAAAAGCAGTAGAGGCGGGGCATCAAAGTATTAAGCGGAATAACCCGAATAATATTATTGATCAGTTAGATATTGCCTACCGAGATAGTATAGGAGAGGCAATAGCTGACTAAAGGAAAAGTCACTATTCACATCATATTTTACCAGCTAGAAAAAGTCAAACCAGGCTATTTCTAGCTTTTTTTATTAGCAAAAGGGCTAGAAATCACACAAGTTTTTTTATTACTTCAAAAAAAACAGGTTGTCACCCAAATCATGTGTTGCCTAAAATCATAACTGGCAAATACCTAATTGTCAATTGCTTACACTTGTTAACTATTGAATAAAACTTTCCTTCTTCTATTTTTGAGAAAAATACTGCTCTTCCTTTTATTCAAACATGAATAATTAAGCATCTCTATCTTGACAAAAGCCAACATAATCTAGGAAATAGATAATTTATGTTACGTGATTGCGAATGGCCGAACAAATCAAACCATATTTCATACTATCTAATAACATAATCTCGTTTTTTACTTTGACACAAACTTTCTCAAACCATTTACTTGAATTGACTGACTATTAGACCATGAAAAAACTAATTATATCCTTATTCTCAATATTATTATTTCTTTTGCTAAGCCCTTCTCTAACTGCCCAATCCTCTAACGGGCACTTAAAAAAAGCAAAATCAATGCTGAAAGATGGCAACCCTTGGGGCGCATATCCTGCGCTAGAGAGTGCTGTGGAGGAAGATGGTTCAAATACAATTGCCAGATTTTACAAAGGAGTGTGCGAAATATTACTTGAAACTCCCCAAAAAGCCCTCGATACTTTCAATAGCCTTGACGAAAGCGCCTTGGAAGGCGAAAAAGTGTACCACCATTGGCTTGGCAGAGCCTATTTTGCAAATGGCGATTTTGATAAAGCTTTACGTAGCCTTGAGCTTTATTTGGCTAGTGGAGACGGCCAATTACAGGCAGAGACTCAGAAGTACATTGAAAATATTAAAAATGCGAAACAGCTTTACAGTACTCCTAAAAAACTTGTGGTAGAGAACTTGGGAACAACCATCAACTCCAACTTTCAAGATTATAACGCATTAATTACAGCCTATCACAAAGGAATAGTTTTTACTTCTAAAAGAGATGGCAACTTAGGAGAGAAGACAGGCAAAGGACAGAGTTTTGAGGATATGCTTCGGGCAAGAATGGATGACAATGGAAGCTGGAGCAGTCCTGAGGTGATGAAAGGACTTTCTACCCACGGGCATGATGCAGGGGTACAGCTCTTCAATAATGATAAATCCATGATTATCTATCAAGAGGGCGATTTATTTATTACTGAGGTGAATGAAGACGAAACTTGGACTGAACCTAAGTCTTTAGGAGGCAATATCAATAACAAAAAATCTTTCGAATCCCATGCGTTTATTTCTGCCGATGGACAACTGATTGTATTCTCCTCCAACCACAAAACGGCTAATGGCGACCTGGATTTGTTTATGTCAACTTGGTCTGGAAGTAGCTGGGGAGTTCCTACTCCAATAGCAGCACTAAACACTCCATTCAATGAAGATGCGCCTTTTATTGGAGATGATGGCATGCTCTATTTTAGTTCCGAAGGGTATAATTCCATTGGTGGTTATGATGTTTTCAAAAGCCGATATGATGATGTGAACCTGACTTGGGGAGCACCTGAGAACATGGGTTATCCTATCAACTCTGTATTGGATGATATTTTCTTTTCGCTCTA
>JBLIFI010000186.1:0-8527 GCA_047633715.1 Flammeovirgaceae bacterium | reverse complement strand
TGAAAGCACTAGAAATAAATTATTAGCGATATTTTGGAGTTTAATTGGTACTACTACAATAAACGCAAACTAGATTCAAAAAGATAAACTATACGTATAGTGATAAATATTAGAATACTGATAATCAGTTTATTAAGTAAATATTTAATTTTAAAACCTATTTTTATTAGGATTTAAAATTAAATATTTCCAAACATCTAATTCATCTGTGCAACTGTTCAATAGCTGGAGATTGCTACTTTTCAAGATTGGATGCATAAAATTTGGGGCAATTTCCGCCAACGGAACAAGTGTAAATTTCCTATTATGCAATTCTTTATGAGGAATAATTAAAGTCTCGGAGTTAAAACACTCATTTCCATAATACAGAATATCAATATCTATCGTTCGCTCGTGCCAACGCTGGTGGCGTTCTCTTCCTAAGTTTTTTTCTATTTTATTGATTTGAGTCAGCAGTTGGTAAGCTTCCAATTTGGAGTTAATCTCAATGACTTGGTTCAAGAAATTGGGTTGTTCTGTCACGCCCCAAGCCAAGGTTTCATAAATAGAAGAGGATTTTATGATTTCCCCGCAAGTTGTGGAAATAGCTTCTGTTGCTAATTTCAAATTGAGCAATCTGTCGCCCAAATTCCCTCCGAGTAGTAGAAATGTTTGCATTTGGAAGTAAGGTCTTGAATACGTATCTCACGCATTCTTTAGAGAGAATAAAGTAGCTTGCAACCAAAAAAATTACATTTCGGTAATTAAGTAGCCTAGCTTAAACACATTTCTGTCTTTAGTTTTTAAGAATCTCATTTAAAGAAAAACACAAAAGGGAGCGACCTTTTGCTAATAAATAGCACAACGTGCTTACTCATAATTATCATAAACAGTAAAAAGCTTATCCGATTCAAAAACTGCTTGTGGGGAAATTACAGCTTCATTGAAGGGAATATTCTCGCCATATCGTTCAGTCATTTTGCTTTTCACCGCTTGGCTAGTCAAATCGAAATCAGCCAGTTTAGTGAGTTTTCCAACTTCTATTCCGAACAAATCATGATAGACTTTCCAAACTAATTCAGAGCAATAAATTCTATCATCAGACCATTCAAAATAAAGGTCATAATTCTTGCCCAAGTATTTTTCGCAAATGGCAATTAGCTCTGAATTCTCTTTCTGTTTGAAAATCTCTTCGGAATTGGTCAGCCGTTTCACAGAATAGAAACCATTTTCCCCACGCTGAATCCAAGATTTGAGTGGCGTGAACTTTACGGGCTGAACTGCTTCATAAACAAAGCAGCCTCCTTTTCGCATCACAATAATCCCTACATGACTTAATTTGGAATTGGTAGCAAGCTGGATTACTTTGCTTTGGCTCGACTGAGAGGTCTGGAAGATAATATCTCCAGTTTGGTAGTTGGAAAACTGCTGACAGAATGCAGATTCACTAAAGATAAGTGTGAGGGGAAGTATAAGAAACAATAAGATTCTCATATTAGAATTCTAAAATCTTCATGGAAACTCTACGGTTTTCATTGTGAGCTGTGCTTCCACATTTCACATTATTGCCACATTGGTTCAATAAAGTCGTTTCTCCGTAGCCTTTTACTTTCAGCCTGCCATCTCGAATTCCCAGTTTTTGGAAAACGGAAAGAATGGAATTGGCTCTTTTTTGGGAAAGCGTCAAATTATATTCGTCACTTCCTCGAGAATCAGTATGGACACCAATTTCTACAGAGAGTGTAGGGTTTTTCCTGAGAATTTTGCAGACTTGTTGCACAGAAGCAATTGAAGCATCATCTAATTCATTGCTGTTGATACCAAAAGTAATTTCTTCTAAAAGGTACTCTTTGTTCTCTATGATTTCCTCAATAGGCATTTCTACCTTCATAAACTCATACTCTTTCTTTCCTTCAGTAGAAATATTGATTTGCTCTGATTCGAAGAATTTTTGTTTTGAACCTGTGATTGAATAAACCGCTTGGTCGCTCAATTCAAATCTAAACATGCCATCGGCACTTGTAAGCCTAGTTTGGAAACGACTATTTCTACGGTTTATAATTGAAACTTCTACGCCCATCACAGGAATTTTTGTTTTGGAATCAACAAATCTCCCAACAACTTCAAAAAGTGGCTTGTCATTAGTATCATCTTCATCAACTACCTTTCTGATAGTCAAATCCATCAAAATAGAACGCTTGGCTTCTAGTTTTTCGGCACAGAATATGCTTACGGAAGATGTGAGCAGTAGGAAAACCGATAAGCGTAGCAGTAGATTTTGTTGGTTATTCATGTTAGTATTTCAAGTGATTCAGGCTTTTGAATCCTGATTTTTCAATTTGTCATCAGAAATAGAAAATTTGCCTAGGCAAATATATACAGATTCAATTATATTCCGAATCTATCTGCTGAATGATTATCTTGTTTTACACCAGAAATCGAAAAACAAGCATATAATTGGATTTTACTATATCAGAATTGTACAATTTTCAGATTGTTCATTCAAATAGAGTAGATTGCTTTTTTGCATTACCAGAATCAACCTCCCCTAATAAGTCTATACGGTCCAAACTCTTGTCAAGTTGCCTTTTTCTCGTGGTTGTTAGCTGATTATACTCTTTTTGCACATCTTCAATTCGCCTACCCAACTTATCCATATTCTCAGTAAACTTACCCCATTCGTTTCTGAATTGCTTCATAAAATCCAAGATTTCCGTTGCTTTCTGCTCCATGCTGAAATGCTCAACTGCTTGGCGAATAATTGCCAAAATTGCATAAAGTGTGAACGGAGAGCACAAAACCACCTTATTTTTTAACGCCTCGTCCAACAAACCCGTTTCGTTCTCATGAATGAAGCCATAAACTTGTTCATTTGGAATGAAAACTAGGACATAATCCACCGTATTGTCTTGTGGGTTAATGTAGTTCCGATTGGTAACTTCCTTCACTCGCAGTTTCACATCTTTGAGGAAATCATTTTTATAACGCTTTTTTTCCCCATCTATTTCTGATTCAAGGTATTTTAAGTAATTGTTGAAGGGGAATTTCACATCCATATTTACTTTCATATTATTCGGAAGCAAAAAAGTAAAGTCAGGTTTGGATTGATGCCCTGTTACCTGTGCTTGTTTCAAATAGTTCACGCCTTCTATCATTCCCGTCATTCGCAAAATATCCTCAGCCATTCGTTCGCCCCATTGCCCACGGTTTTTTGTGTTGGAGAGTGTACTTTTCAGCACATTGGTAACTTCCTGCAACTTGGCAGTTTGCTCCGCAGTATTTTGGAGTTGAGTAGAAAGCTGACCATATTTCTCCACTCTGTCTTTCTCGAAATAGGCAATGAGCTGTTGCATTTTCTGCATTTCCCCACGCATTCCTGTCAAAGATTGGTCAATTAAATCTTTTTTACCGTCTAAATCTTTGGTATTGGAGAGTGCTTTCTGCGAGAATGCAAAATCTGCCAGCTTCAAAAATTCCTGTGTATTTTGGGAAAGTGCCTGTTGCGAAAGTGAACCGAACGTCTCTTTCATTCCAGTTAGCATTCGCTCTAATTCTTCTTGTTTTTTCTGAGTGGTTTGTTGATAAACTTCCTCTTTCATCCGACTCTCTCTCCCGAAAAAGAACCACATTACCAAAATCCCTCCACCAAATCCAACTATGAAAATTATAATTTCTTGCATTAAAAGTATATTGGTTAATTGATAACAGTAAATACGTAAAGCTAAAATAAGAATGAACCATAGCGCAAGCGTTCGCTGGGCGGCACTCCGCTTGTGCCGAAATATCCATAAAGTTGTATTATTTCTTTTGTATCAGTCAAGTTGAAATCCAAACAAAAGGTTCAAGTCTAACTTGAACCTTTTGTTTGGATTTTTCAGAATATTTTTTCTCCGATTCTAAGATTTGTAACAACTCACAATTTTGGAATCAGGTTTCAAATCCACACCTTTAGAGCCTTTTTCTGCATAATCTATTTTGGAAAGCACATATTTGATACTTTCTAATCGTGCTTTTTTCTTGTCATCTGCCTTCACAATTACCCAAGGGCTAAATTTGAGACTTGTCCCTTCAAACATTTTGTCTCTATAAATGGTGTATTTTCCCCATAATTCCTGCGCATTTTCATCGACAGGGCTTATTTTCCATTGTTTCAGCGGGTCTTCTCTTCTATCCTCGAATCGTTCTTGCTGAGTTTCTTGGTCAATATTGAACCAGAATTTGATGAGAATAACTCCATCTTCAATCAGTAAATGCTCAAATTCTGGCAATTGATGCATAAATCTCTCATACTGACTTTCATTGCAAAAATCATTTACAGGCTCTACCACAGCTCTATTGTACCAACTCCTATCGAAAAAAACGATTTCTCCAGGATTAGGCAATTTGGCAATGTAGCGTTGGAAATACCATTGCCCACGTTCGGTTTCGGTAGGCTTCGGAAGTGCCGTAACGTTGATTTGCCTAGGAGGAAGATTTTCAGTAAATCGTTTGATTGAGCCACCCTTTCCTGCGGCATCTCTTCCTTCAAAAATGATGGCAACTCGTTGTTTGGTTTCCTGCACCCAACTTTGGAGTTTCATTAATTCCACCTGTAATTCTTCCAGTTCCTTTTCATATTCCAAATCAGCTAATACTTTCTTTATTTTTGGATTATCTGATTTTAACAATTTTCTCAAACCTTTCTTAGAGGTAAGCATTTCTAATTCTTTCTTGCTGAAGTCTTCCATATTTCTGTTTATTTTTGAGTGAATTTTATCGTTTTTCAATGAGGTCATCTTTGCTTAGGAATGGTGATTAAATAAATAACTTCTTTATCGAAGTTTATTTTTGAGGCTAGTCTAGGCAAAAATTGCAGTCATAGCATCGCTATGGCGAGATTTTTAACGAAGAATAGACCAAAAAGAAACAAGAGAAAAAGCGCATTTATTTAATTTCCGTTCCTTAGGCAAATACTAGAGTATGTTTGAATAGTTTTATGATAAGCCTGCCAATGGGAAGTTATAAAACCTTTTTTGAACAACAATAATTCAAATAAATTATTGTTGCGAGATGTCATGAATTACTCATAGAGGCAATAAAACCAGCAACTTTAGGATAGATATTTTGGTAGAGAAACTTGGAGGATTGGGAAGCCGAAAACACAAAAAAAATCCTTACCTCAGAAGCATGCATTAGAGCTGGAACAGAATTCTCATATGTTATTTGCAAATAATTAAATGCTGTAGGAACATTTATCGCCTTGGCTTTCGCTGAGATGATTCTAGCAAGATTTGATTAAAACCATTCTAAACATACGTTTAATTTTAAAAACTCCTAATTGTTTCCCTTTTTTGTTTGGATTGAGAGAAACAAACTTTTGCAAAGTGGGTTTGTCATTATAGTTTCGCAACTGAAAATAATCTTTAAACAAAACTCCTCTTCAAATGAAAGCACATACAGCAAGTCTTATAAATGCCTTTTTACTCATTGCCTTGGGCGCATGGGGTTATTTTGGTTCGGAAACTCCATCAAACACGGCATTGATTCCCGTAATGGTAGGTCTAATATTAGTTGCACTCAATAAAGGAGTGAAAGCCGAGAACAAAGTAATTGCCCACATTGCCGTTTTAATTACTTTGGTGATGATTTTTGGCTTGGCAATGCCCTTAAAAGGCGCAATTGGAAGAGGAGACACAATGGCCGCAATCAGAGTCGGAATCATGTTGGTTTCCACAATAGTGGCAATGGTTGCTTTTGTAAAAAGCTTTATTGCAGCTAAGAAAGCAAGAGAGAACTCATAAAAAAAAATATCCTATTCAAAGTAAACAAGCCCATCCGACTATTTTCGGATGGGCTTGTTTACTTTGGTAGCAAAGATGGCTTCATGAGCTTTCCTATTGAAAATCCAGCTACCTATTTTTTCCTTAACTGACTATCAATAAGCTGGAATTGGGAAACATAAGATCTTGCCTCTGCAATTTTCTTATCCGAAAGAAGTTTGTTCAATTTACTGAAATCCAATTGACTATTTGCTGAGTTGGCAAGTTCCGAAGCTAATTCAAATTTCTTTTTGGCCTTGCTGATTCTACCTTTTTCCAAATAGGTTACCGCTTGTTGGTAATTCACTTCAAAACTACTTGGCAAATCATCTAGCACACTATCAAACACTTGAATGGCACTATCGTATTCCAACTGTTTGAAATGACTGATTCCTTTATTGTACTGCTTATTTTGTTTTTCACTCAATAATCTACTTTCGTAGCCTTCCATCTCAATTGCAACATCATCCTCTTCTACCCTTACTCTGTCCTTTTTATCTGATTCTTTATATTTTTTTACTTGTTTCACAATATCTTCTCCTAACAATATTTTTTCCTCATCTAAAACAGGTTTATACATTTCTTTTTTGAGAACAGGGGCAGACTTACTTGCTTCAGCAGATTTAGCCACTACAAAATCATCCATTGCTATTTCCTCCTCTTCTATTACATAAACGGGTTTTTCAGCGAGGTTTTTTTCTTCTAGTTCCTCATCATTCATTACTATTTCTTCTCTCTTTTTTGCGAGTAAACTGCTTTTGGAGTGAGTAATACTTCCACTCACATTTTTATCATCTGCTTTCGAGTCTTTATCCACTTCATTGTTTACCGAACCCGATGGCGACTCATCTTTTTTGAGATTTACTCCCTTCTCACTCTCTATAGTAGGCACAACTTGCTCTGAAGTACCATTATCTTCCATTGCCATTTCTTTGCTGTCGAAACTTGTGTTGAACATGAAAACACAAATGGCGATGAGTGCAACTGAAGCGGCAACAGCCATAAACTGTGTTCTTTGGAATCGGACAACTTTGGCAGCAGGAACTACTTTCCCACCTATTTTTTGGTTGAGCCTTTCGGAAATACCTACCAATTCAACAGGATTATCCATCATTCTGACTCCTTCCGCTGCATCTTTGGCAAACGCACTTCCACTCCAATCTGCTTTCTGCTCATTGGTAGCTTCGTTCTCTGCCAATCTGAGAAGTTCGTCAATAGTTGGTATGTTTGGTTTTTTATTCATTTCATTGTTGGAGATTGTGAAACCTCATGCTGATTAAGCAATTATAGTGTTCAATCATGTGTTGTAGCTCCAAGAAGCTTAGTAATCCTCAATTTCTGATTCTACTGAGTTTCTATTATTCAGAGTTTTTTCAAATCAGAGTCTATCTGTTTTAAATAAAAAGCAACAGAATAATTACAACCATCAATTTGTTCTTGAGGTTTCTTTTCCCGTTTTGAAGGTAACTTTTTACCTGCTTTAGTGTAAAACCTGTCTGTTCGGTAATTTCTGTATAAGATTTCTCCTTAAAGAAGAACATGTCTACGCAAACACGCTGTTCTTCCTTGAGGCTCGAAAGTGCTTCCTGCAAATTTGCCAAACGCACTTCTTCTTCCGACTCTTCATCCAGTAGATGCGAGGGGTCATCATATTCCACATTTGACTTTACGGAATTTGCATACTCATCGCTTCTTTTGAATTTAGTCTTATCTTTTCGGAGTTTCATCAGGCAGAAATTCCTGGTTACTTGGTGTAACCAACCTCCAAAATTATCTACTTCGAAACGCTTCAAATCCACCAAAATTTTCTCAAAAATCTGAATGACCGCATCTTCGCTATCATGTTCATTTTTGAGGTATTTCATGCAGACACCGAAAACCATGTGCGTGTAGCGCATATATAAATCGCCAGCAAACTTATTGTCTTTTGAATCTATATATTTGGCAATCAGTTGGCTATCTGAAAGGTCTTGTTTTTCTTTATGGAATAATTTTTTTAGCATAAGTGGGAATTGATAGGCTAACTTACCAAACAAGCTAAGTAATTACAAAAATATGGATTGTTAAGAAAGGCTTTCTTACTCATGTTACGCATTAAAAAGTTTTTTTTGTTGGATTTCGTAACTCGTTCATTTTTGGGAGTGGCTTGACAATTTGAATGCTTTTCGCCTCAAAATTAACCTTATATAAACTCCAGAATCAATTTTGATTTTGTTTCCCCAAAATTGATTGCAGTATCAGCTCACAATACGTGGCAAAAAATACAAATATCTATAAATCAAATAGTTGCAATATGATATTGATAAGTATCAGCAGTTCCCGCTTTAGATTTTCAATACGAAAAAAAATGTTTTTTTTATGTTTTCCGTGTCAATCCGTGTGCGAAGTCAGTCTGGGTCGGCACACCGATTCCAATCACGCTAGAACGTCAAAATTAGAGCGCAAAATCCTAGAAATATAAAGATTAAGCCTGATTTAATTCTAAAGCGGGAACTGCTGGATAAGCATTAAGTTCGCTAAAATTTAATTTCCATTCAAAGAATCACGTTTCTTTGTAATCCTGAGCTTGCGAAGGAACTATCTTTTAAATGAAAAAGAAATAGTTTTCTCGTAAACTCGAAGCCGAGTCACATCGAAATGACACGAATAAATTAGCTATAAGTATAAAAGCTTTGAGTAGATAAAATTTTTCGGTTCTTTGACAAATCCCGTGATGATTGGTGAGAAGTCTAAAATAGGCAAATATTTTT
>JBLIFI010000185.1:0-8604 GCA_047633715.1 Flammeovirgaceae bacterium | reverse complement strand
GTTCCGACTGATTTTCTTTGAGTCCAATTAGGAAAGTACCTCCAGCCTCCGAAATTTGTTCAGTCATGGCTGGATAGAGATGCAGAGCATCAGCTGTAATATTCTGATTCGATGCACCGCTTTGCTCTACAAGGGTACGCAGGCAGGGTTTCTCACTCTCCTTTCTTCCATTGTAGTAACTTTGGGCTAATACCTTACCATTCTCATGACCCACCAGCTGTACTATAGCCTCTCCTCTTTTGTTGCCCTTCTCAATGCTTCCCCGTAATTCCTTGCCATCCCCAGCAAACTATTCACGTTCTTCCTGCTCCAACTCAATACCTGACATTTCCCACCCTAAATTTCAGAATTGGTTATTTATTATGATTTTTGTTTATGGCATCAGAATTATCGACAAAAGCCCTAGATCATTTAGGTTTAGTGAGTGGAATGTGTGAGGAGTTAGATTTGGTTAATCAAATTGACTCTCATTTTTCTCAAGACTTAGAACAACGTGAAGTAAGTATTGGAATAATATGTAAACCATCGGCTTGGGGAAATGGATTTGCCACCGAAGGAGCAAAAAGATGTTTGGAGTTTGGATTCAGCGAGTTGAATCTCGATAAGGTTCATTCTGTAGCCACAAAAGTAAATGTTCCCTCAATCTCCATCATGAAAAAGATTGGTATGCGAGAAATCCAAGAATTTTACCACTATTTGATGATGGATAATGAAAGGTTGAAAACCTGTGTTTTGTATTTGGTGGAGAAGTAAATAGCAAACTCAATTATCAACTTAAACCTTTCTGAAAATGACTTTAGAAGAAATAAAGACTTTGCTGAATGAATTTGTAAAACAACATAACCTTCAGCAAAAAGCGTTAGATAGTTGTGAGGAGTGCATGGTCAATTCCATGGAAGAAGATGCGGACGTATGGCATCCACACCGAAATCTAAACAATAAGACGCTGGCTGGTTTTGGTATTTAGAAATTGCATCATTTATGACTTTCAGGTCTAATTTGCTATCCCAATTCCCCTTGTAATACCGAACATCCAGTAGAGTTCCGTATCTGACAAAGCATCTCCATTCAGTCACAATATTGATTATTTCAGAGCACCAAACATCAACTTCACGATCATAATTTAGCCCAATAAAATCTTTGAAACCTGTAATGACCTTTCCTTGGAAGAGTTTGGTTTCAAGTGGTTTGATAAAAATGCCTGTTTGCTCTTCTTTAATTATCTTTTTGAGAGTTGAAATCCAAACTTTACGATGCAGGAACTCTCGTAGTTCATTTGGGTATTCAATTTCATCCTTTTTGCTGATGCCCAAAATCTCCAATCGCTTTCTGACCATTCCAACTCCACCCACAAAAACGGCTTCTCTTTCATCTTCCTGCACATCTTTAGCATCAAAGTATTTAAGAACCTCAAACCCTAAAGAGAGAAATCCGACAGATGCTATAAATGCGTTTACATTATAGTAATCTCCATTTTTGTCTGTCTGAATATATGCTTTCATCAAATTATTGCTAATGCTCTTTACTGCATGTTTTCTACTATAATCAAAAAGTGAAACTGCTCTGAAAGAGAATAAAGAAGTAATTTAATCATTCCAACCATAGCCTCTCCAATGCTTATATTCAGAGTCATATTTTTCCATGACCATAAATCCTCTTGAATACTGAATCACGAAACTCTTACTATTTTTCATTTTGATGTATTCTATTCCAGCAATTAAGTCGTGTTTTTCAGGCAAAACTCCAGTTTCAGAGTTTGTTTTTTCAAGTTCTGCTATTATACGATTGCTTCTTAGCCTTTGGACTTTATCTACAGTAAAACCAGATGCAATTTGTGATAATGCAAAAAATGGAATAATTGAAAACATGAATAATGCTTTTTTGGAACCTAAATCCTTTCTAAATAAACTTATAGCTAGATAAACAAAGGCTATTATAGTAATTATTGCAAATGGAATGAGTAGATAAAACATTTCAATAATTACGAAATAAGGAATGAATGGAGTTGTAATTCCTATTAAACCCACAATGAAAAAAATCGCTTTTTTCTTCTGAATCATTTTTCATGTAGGTTACTGATACTTCCCAAACTCGCCAATTCACAAACTCACTAATTCTCCAATTCCTCTTATTGCGTGTTTTTCATTTGGTAAGCATCTAAAAACTTCTGAAAGATAGCCGTATTCTCATAAATCCCACGGAAGTTTGCAGAGCTTGGGCCGTAAGCAAAAACGGGAACCATTACTGCGGTATGGTAGCCAGTAGTATATTTTGCATCAATTGTTCCTTTTTCTAAATCTCCGCCATTTAAGGTCAAGCCACCAGTTTCATGGTCGGCAGTAATTACTAAAAGTGTATTTCCGTCTGCTTTCACAAAGTCCAATACTTCTCCCATTACTTTATCGAAATCCAACATCTCGTCAATTAACCATTGTGGGTCATTGGCGTGCCCAGCCCAATCAATTTGCGAACCCTCAATCATTAGGAAAAAGCCCTTTTCGTTAGTTTTAAGGATATCAATTGCTTTTTTCGCAGAAACTGCCAACATATCTCCTCTCTCTCCTGCTTTCGGCATTCCATCTTCTGCTAGTAAACCTGCCAGTTTTTTACTGTTGGATTTAGCTACTTCGTCAATTGTAGTTGCTACTTCATATCCATTCTTTCTCAAGTCATCGAAGAGGTTCAAACTGTCTTCTCGGAGATTGAAAAATGATTGCCCGCCTCCAATGAAAACATCAACGTCTGTTTTCAAAAAATCCAACGCAATTCCTGCCTCATCATCACGAGTAACATTGTGAGCAATAAAAGACGCTGGAGTTGCGTGAGTAATGGCACTTGTGGAAACCAAACCTGTTGCCAAGCCGTTTTCTTCTGCCATCTCTAAAATTGTTTTCACGGCAACAGAATCTTTATCGAGTCCAATTGCGCCATTAAAAGTCTTCTTTCCGATTGAGAAAGCGGTTGCTCCTGCTGCAGAATCGGTAATGTATGAACTAGAAGAGTAGGTTTTGGAAAAACCAATATTCTTGAATCGCTCAAAGTTCATGTGCCCTTTATTAGCAGTCATTCCCGCATAAATTTGGGTTAATCCCATGCCATCGCCCACCATGAAAATGATATTTTTTGCCTTTCTGGAAGGAACAGAATCCTCCGAATTGTCAGATTTCACGGCATATCCATTTTTCCCTGCGCCTGTTTTGTTCTTGTAAGGGAAGAAGAAGCCTGTGGCAAAACCAGAGCCTAACAGTATAACTAACAGAAGAAATAAGAAAAATTTGTTTTTCATGATTGGGAAATATATGATGTAAACTTTTTAGCTTCGCAATTTATAAAAAAAGTGAGCATAGCGAGTGATTTTGCTAAAATCATCAGTAGCAAATCAAGGAAAAATGCAATTATTGTGTGGATTTATAAATCTGAAAGGTTCATTTGGTAGTGATAAAGAAGTAATGCTAAAGATTTTTTATGCTGTTTTACCCGTAGCCGATAGCTTCTAGCTATCGTGAAACAAGCTATTTGTGTTAGCAAATTCCTGTTTTTAGCGATTGAATTTTTAATAATATTGCCTGTTTCACATTACCGTTAATTTTTGCAATCAGAATCCTAATAAAAAGGCTAGATTTCCCCGAAATCCATATCGTACCAATAAAACCGAAAAACAATGAGCTTTATAGTAATCAAAGTAGAGTGCCCAGAAGATTTCTCTGATATTCTCAAAGTGGAGTTGAGTGAATTAGGTTTCGATACCTTTATGGATTTGGATGACACTAATTTTGAAGGTTCAGTTCCTGCGGAAGAGTATCAGGAACAAGAAACAGAATTGCTGATAACAGATTACCAAACTCGTGCAGAAATAAAATATAGTTTGGAGACAGTTGCTAAGCAGAATTGGAACAAGCTGTGGGAAGAGAATTTTCATCCAATTGCCATTAATGATGATTGCTACATTCGAGCTCATTTTCATGAACCAGCAAAAGGTTATAAATATGAGTTGGTAATCACTCCAAAAATGTCTTTCGGAACTGGGCATCATGCCACCACTTCCACCATGATTCAGCAACAGTTGCTGGTTGACCATAAAGGAAAATCTGTTTTCGATATTGGAACGGGAACGGGTGTTTTGGCAATTATGGCGCACAAATTAGGAGCAAGCCAAATTGATGCCTGCGATATTGAAGATTGGTCGGTAGAGAATGTGTTGGAGAATGCCGAAGCAAATAAAACGCCACTCAATAAGGTCTATTGCGGAACTGCGGAAGAAGTGAAAGGAGATGATTTATACGATATTCTGTTGGCAAATATCAATTTGAATGTTCATAAAAGTAGTTTCCAAGAATATGCAAGGTTGATTAAACCAAACGGAACACTCTTAATGAGTGGTTTCTATGAACAAGACATTCCCACTATTTTGGAATTGGGCAAAAGGCACGGATTCAAAGAAAAAACCAGACAAATTATGAATAACTGGACTTGTTTGGTTTTGGAGAAAGTGGGTTGATTGGGAATAAACTTTAGTAGAAAGATTTATAAAAACTAAAAAAAGAGGCATTTGGAATAATTCCAAATGCCTCTTTTTCCGTAAGAAAAAACTATATCTACATTTTCTCCTCACCATTCTTATGTTCTGCCATCATTTGCTCGTGGTCAGATTTTAATTTTGCGTGCTCCTCAGCTACTTGCTCATGCTCTGTTTGCATAAGTTCGTGTTCGGCTTTCAATTCTGCATGTTGTTTTTTCATCTCTTCCATGCTGATTGTTCCCGCTGCGTGCTTGTCAGCCATTTCTTTGTGCTTTTTGAGAGTTTCACTATGTTTCTCCACCATTTGCTGATGTCTAGCAATTACAGCTGCGTGCTCAGCCTCCATAGCTACATGTGAAGAGTCTGACATAACCTCTTCACCTTCCTTTGCTTCGGTTACTGTTTGATGGTTGGCAATCATTTCCGTGTGCATTTTTTCCATCTCCTCGTGTGCTTTTATCATCTCTGCATGCTCTGCCTCCATTTTCTCATGTTCAGCTACGGTCTGCTTATGCTCTTCCGACTCTGCAGGATTTCCCTGACAACCAATAAAAAGTACTGAAGCCAAAAGGCAAATACTCAAGTGTTTAAAAATCTGTTTCATAATTTTAGTTTTAGATGTGAAAATACATTAGAACAAACGTAAGTTAATTCAAAATAATATTCCACTACAACAAAGAAAATATTTCATTTATGTGACTTTTATGCTGATTTCAATGTATTTCCATAGGTATTATGGTAGTATCGGGAATCCTGAGAGCCGAAGTCTCTTAACTGTTTTTGCCAACGGTTCCCATTCCTCCCAACAATCATTACTTTCGTAACGAGAAATGAATTTACATAATTGAGTAGGTTCTTAATATCACACTATGAATACGATTGAACTAAATATAAAATTTTCAAAAGAAGCTTATAGAGCGTATTATCAGAGACAAGCAAAAATCTACGAATCCCGACTAAAAATTTCCTTTACTGATATTATGAATGGATTGATTGATATCTGTAGGGATTTACAGTCTCATTCATTTAGCAGTTCTATCAAGCTTTCTCAATTGGCATTGGCTTATCTACGGAATTGTCATTTCACTTATTTTGGGGAAGCTTTATCTGAACAGGCAAAAGCAAAACAACGAAATAAACAGTCGACTTAAAGAAGTTCGGAAATCTATAAGCGAATGGTTATTGGAAAAAGCAAAAGTAAATAGCTATAAAGTGATTGCAGATGAGTCAGGAATACAACTTTTTGAAGATGGGGAACAATCTATGTTTCTTGCTATAAATGAAATTGATGGTTTTATATGTGATGAAGAAATGATTGTGATTTCGCAAGACATCCTTGTCTCTTGTGAGAAATCTTTTTCTTTTCTAAAAAAATCTATGAGAGAAGAGGAATTTAGTTTACTAGAAAAGTATATAAGAACTGTTCTGAGTGATAAAACTGAATATCATTATGACCTCTCTAATATTTAGAACAACAATTCCATGGATTTTAGCTCTAAACGTACTTACCTTTAATAAAAAGCAGTTTTCAACATCCATATTTTGACGAATCCTGCCAACTATTCCCCGTTTCCCCAACAATCATTACTTTCGCAATTGAATTATTGAATTTACCAATCGAGTATCAAGTCTCACTACTTGCTACTCATTACTCAATACTAAGTAATGGCAAAGAATAAACCTGAACAGCACGAGAACAAATTGTTCCAAAAAATAATAGCGCACGCCAAAGAATATGGCTTCGTTTTCCAATCTTCTGAAATTTACGATGGCTTGCAGGCTGTTTACGATTACGGTTCGAATGGCGTGGAGTTGAAAAATAACCTCAAAGAATTTTGGTGGAAAAGTATGACGCAGATGCACGAAAACATTGTGGGAATTGATTCCTCCATTTTCATGCACCCAAAAATATGGAAAGCTTCAGGTCACGTAGATGGTTTTAGCGACCCGATGATTGACAACAAAGATTCGCAGAAACGCTACCGTGCCGATGTTTTGATTGAAGACAAAGCCGCTACTTACGAAAAAGCAGGAGATAAAGAGAAGGCGGACGCACTTCTCAAAAAAATGGGAGAGTTGTTGACCGCAGAAGATTTGGCTGGCGTAAAACAACTGATTGCAGATGAAGAGATTGTTTGTGAGGTTTCCAAAACAGGAAACTGGACAGATGTTCGTCAGTTCAATTTGATGTTCTCAACGCAATTGGGTTCTGTGGCAGATGATTCTAATACAATCTATCTCCGACCAGAAACGGCTCAGGGAATTTTCGTGAACTTTTTGAATGTTCAGAAAACTGCTCGCCAGAAAGTGCCTTTCGGAATTGCCCAAATCGGAAAAGCGTTCAGAAATGAGATTGTTGCTCGCCAATTCATTTTCCGAATGAGAGAATTTGAGCAAATGGAAATGCAATTTTTCGTGCGCCCTGGAACAGAAGAAGAATATTACGAAAGCTGGAAAGAAGCTAGAATGAAATGGCATAAAGTATTGGGAACTGCTTCTGAAAAGTTGAGATTCCACGACCATGAGAAATTGGCGCATTATGCAAGTGCCGCTTCTGATATTGAATTTGAGTTTCCATTTGGTTTCAAAGAAATGGAAGGAATTCACTCACGTGGCGATTTTGATTTGACGCAACACCAAACGCATTCAAAGAAAAAACAACAGTTCTTCGACCCAGAAATTAATAAGAACTATGTTCCTTATGTAGTGGAGACTTCTATTGGAGCAGATAGATTGTTCTTGGCAATACTTTCACAGGCTTATACTGAGTTGGAAGTAACTGAAGGCGAAAAAACGAAAACTCGTATTTTCCTTAAATTCCCACCAGCAATTGCCCCAGTAAAAGTGGCAGTTTTGCCATTGGTAAAGAAAGATGGCTTAGCTGAGAAAGGAATGGAAATTTTTGATTTGCTCAAGTATGATTACAAAACAATTTACGAAGCACAACAAGCAATCGGAAAAAGATACACTCGACAAGATTTGATTGGAACACCTTTCTGTGTAGCGGTAGATTACCAAACTATGGAAGACAACACAGTTACGGTTCGTGAGCGAGACACGACTGAGCAAGTTCGTATGCCAATTTCCGAGCTTCACGCTTGGATTGGCGAGCGAGTAAGCATGACTGCTCTTTTAAGGCAGTTATAAAAAAACAGGAGAAATGAAAAAAGAGGAAAGAGAAAGGACAAAATTTGTAGTCTTTTCTCCTTCTTCTAACTTTTTATCTTATTAAACTTTCGCTCATACCGCTTTCTCCAAATAATTGAAATTGGTACGCCAATCAGCGCAGGCCAAATCCAAGCAATAATAGAATTGCTGTTGAAAACCATTGGGAAAACAGTAGTAGAGAAAGCAGTAGTGGTGGCAATATATCCGCCAAAAATATTTCCCATGTGAGAAGTCCACCAATGCATTTTGTGTTTGGGTGGAGTGATAAACGGAATCAGGTTTGTTCGGGAAATCAACGCTCCGCCAATTCCGAAACCAATTGCCAAATAGCCGAACCCTGTGTTGCTATTTACCATAATCTCATAAATTCCCCAGCCAACAAAAATTAAGTTCACTACCAAATTTAAAATGGCGGCAAACCAATCGTACCATTTTGGAGATTGCCCTTCATGTAGTTTTTTGAGTTTCAGAATCCTTACGCCAGCGAAAACGCTGTAATAACTCAAAAAGGCAATCATAAATAAGAAGGGAATAAATTTGTAGGCAGAAACGGTTATTGCCGTGATAAACACAATTGTCATGGCATAAGAATAAATTTTCCCGATTTTTCGGTGATTTATTCCACCTTTCAGAGTTAAGAAAGCAATCATTCCTGTAATGAGCGAGGTTACTCCAGCCAAAACATGAATGAATAAGATTATTTTGATGACAATTGGCATAATAAATTTTGGTTTGGATTGAGGTAATACTTGACATTTCATGAATGAAACCTTTCAAGTTTTTAGCTTGGAAATTAGGTTTCGAATTCGTTTAGACAAATCAAGCTCACTCAATCCAGCCAATCAAAAAAATGGGATAGCTAGGAAGGTTTTGGGAGTTTTGGGAAGAGAAATAGGCGAATGGGATGTTTGGGAAAG
>JBLIFI010000184.1:0-8639 GCA_047633715.1 Flammeovirgaceae bacterium | reverse complement strand
TGAAGTATTCTCTGTGATTTTGGGAATAGAATTCTCCTCTTCTTTTCCTAATTTCTCAAAAAGTGCCAAATCATCCGAACCAATTTCCAAATTGTCTATGTTTGGAAGGTTCACGTCTTTATTGAACTTGGAGTTGATGACATCCATCAGCACGGTGCGCTCAGAAGTGTAGGCGGCAGCAGTTTTGATATGCTCAGACTTCTTCGTGATTTTGGCAATCAGCAATCTTCCCGCCTGAAAATACGGATGCTCTTCCACCAATTCTTCCAATTGCTCAAGGTCAGAGTTTTTGGCTTTTTCTGGATTCAGCACAAGGTTCAACAAAGTAAATGAATTCATTTATAGCAGGTTTGTGTCGTTCAATCTCACATGGGGAACGGGAAATAAATAGATGAGCTTTTTCTCTTGTTTCTTTTTGGTCTATTCTTCGTTAAAAATTTCGCCATAGCGGTGCTATGACTGCAATTTTTGCCTTGAATATCCTCAAAAATAAACTGCGATAAATAAACTATTTATTTATTTCCCGTTCCCAGAGAGTAAAGTTATAAGAATTTTGTGGAAAATACTGTGAAAAAATGGCTTTAAAGAGAGAAAGGAAGAAAGAAGAAAGAAAAAAGAGGGAATTCCCAATTCGCTATCTCACTAATTCAGCAATTCGCCAACTAAAAATCTATCTCCAATCTTTTTCTGCCCATTCTTTTCGCTGGATTTCGTTTTGGAAAGTCCAAGCTACTATTCTGCTGATTTTGTTTCCCTGCCCCATTTCTATAGTTCTGATGTCGGCTACGTTTGCCTTATCCAATTCAAAATAAACGGTAGTCAGGTTGTCTTTTTTGGAGACAAGTGTTGTAAACCATAAACAGCTTTTGCCAAATTGTTTACTCTCCCGAATCATTGATTGGATGAATCTTTTTTCGCCACCTTCGCACCAAAGTTCTGCTTTTTGCCCGCCAAAATTCTGTTTCGTTTTTGTTACTTTCCTCCTTGCTAAGTTGCTCAACTTTCTCAAGTTCCCTGCTTCTGCATCTTCTAAAGAAGCGTGGAAAGGCGGGTTGCAAATTGTCAGGTCAAATTTTTTTTCCTTTCCAATCACTCCAGCAAAAATCTTTTTCAAATTTGGTTGGAGTCGGAAATCGAAATCTCCTTTCAGACTCGGGTTGTTAGACATGTTTTTCTTGGCCGCCTCCAACGAAATTTCATCTACATCTGTCCCTAAAAAAGACCAACCGTATTCGCTATTTCCCAAAATCGGGTAAATGGCACTCGCTCCCACGCCAATATCCAAACACCTTACTTTCATGCCAGTAGGGATTTGGTTGGAGTTTGCCTCTGCCAGCAAATCTGCTATATAATGAATGTAATCTACCCTGCCAGGAATTGGTGGGCAAAGGTAGTTTTCGGGAACTTCCCAAAACCCGACCCCATAATGAAGCTTTAATAATGCCTGGTTCAAAGCCTGAACTGCTTCGGGACTTGCGAAATCAATGGACTCGTTCCCGTATTTATTCACGAACACAAACTGCTTCAACTTGGGGGAAACCGAAATCAATTTCTCCAAATCGTATCTGCCTTGGTGTTTGTTTCTTGGGTGGAGTTGGTTTTTGGGTGTTGGAGCTGGCATAGAATCAGGTTTTTTGGAGAGGCAAAGGTAGGGAATTACTTTCTTTCTATACACATCAGCTAAGCACGTTGTGCTATTTATTGTCGGGAGTCGCACTCTTTGCATTTCGCTTTAAGGAAAGCCCCGTTTAAATGAGACTGTTAAGAACTTGGAATAGAAATCTATTTAGGTTAGGCTACTTAACAGTCATGTTGGTCATGTTATGATAAAAAAAATATCAGATAATAAAAGGGCTTTCCTATAAAAAGTAAAACTGCTGATTTCAATGATTTAAGCGATGGTGTGTGAGACACGCACCAAAGAAAACATCTCCTTTTTGCGTGTCCCACGCAAAAAAAAATCTTTTTATAGGGAAGCCCTTCAAATAATAATTGTAATTCTTCTTTTTAAATGTAAAAACGTATTTTTGCATTTTTATTTTTAATACTTACTAGAACAAAGCATGAAACGTTTAAAATATATCACCATTTGCTGCCTGCTTTTAAGCATCCAAAATTTTTGTGTGGCACAAAAATCTCCAGCCAAATTTGGCAAAATAAAAGTCGAAGATTTGAAAATGGAAAAGTGCTCTTTTGAAGAAGGGGCAGATGCCATGGTTTTGTTCGATTATGCAAAGACTAGGATTGATGAGTCTGATGGGAGTCTTTATGTTACTCGCCATAGAAGAATTAAGATTTTCAATTCAAAAGGATATAATTGGGCAAATCATACCATCAGGTATCGTAAAAGTGAAAGTGTCAATAGCTTAAAAGGGATGACTCATATTCTCAAAGATGGAAAAGTTGAGTCTATAAAAATGGAGAAAGATGCAATTTTCAAAAACGATGATGATGATTTTTATGGCGTCACCAAAATCACTCTTCCGAATGTAACTGAAGGTTGCGTGATAGAATACACCTACTCAATTAAAAAGACTACTCTATTTACTTTACATCCTTGGGAATTCCAAACGACCATTCCTACTGCATTCAGTGAATACCGTGTCTCCTATCCAAGTTATGTAAAATATAAAATAGTATACCCACTTATTATTAAGCCTACTTCTCAAGATATTAATCAGAGGTTAGGTATGCTACATTGGACTTATAAAGATGTTCCTAGTTTTAAGGAAGAAAAATATATGACCTCTAAAGTAGATTATACCACAAAAGTAAAATTCCAGCTTCAATCTATTTTTCCAGCTGGTGGAAAATTCCGGTCTTTTCTGAAAGACTGGGGCTACATTGCTGGACAAGTTTTAGACGAGGAATATTTAGGTACGAAACCAAAGCAAGCAGCTGTTTACTCTAAAAAAGCGAAAGAATTATGCGCAGGAATATTAGGGGATGAAGAAAAGGCACAAACTCTTTACAATTATGTGAAAGATAGTGTGAAATGGAGTGAAATTTCTACTATCAGAAGAAGCCAAACCATTCCACAAACATTCAAGGAAGCTACTGGAAACACAGCAGACATCACATTATTGCTAATGCAGATGCTCAGAAGCGTAGACTTGGATGCTAACCCCGTTGTTTTAAGCAGAAGGTCTAATGGGAAAATACTTAAGGCTTATCCGCTTATTGAATACATGGATTACCCAATTGTGCATGTGAAGATTGATGCAAAAGATGTGTTCTTAGATGCAACGAATCCTCTTAGGCAATTTGGGTTACTAGATGAGGAATGCCTAAACGGGGAAGGATTGCTAGTAGATTATGTTGACAAAACATACAGATGGATTGAGGTCCAAAATACTGTGCCCACACTTAAATCATATTTTGGAAATTTCACTTTGAATGAAGAGGGGGAATTGGGAGGGACACTTTCGGTGGGAGAAAAAGGCTACGATGCTTTACAAACAAGGGAGAAATTAGAAAAACTGGGTGAAGAAAAGTATTTCGAGGAATATACAAATGAAATAGCTTCTCAGGCAGAAATGGTATCTTACGAAATCAAAAACCTAGAAAATTTCGGAGAAACTCTCAAAAAAACTATCCAGCTGAAAGCCAATGATTATGTTCAAGCAACTGGCAAAATCATCTATCTATCTCCATTATTAGGACTAAACACAGAAAGCAACCCATTTAAGCTTGAAAAAAGGAGTTACCCAATCGACTTTGGTTACAAAAACAAAGCAGTAATCAGAATGATGTATAAAATTCCTGAAGGATATGAGTTAGATAGCGAAAACTTAAACTTAGGGATGAAGACCCAGGGCGGAGAAATAAACTACACTTACACAGTCTCTCAAACTGGTAGTCAAATTGTTGTATCTAGTATTTATGATGTCAAAAAAACGCTAATCTCAGCAAATCAATACGAAATGCTTAAAGTTTTTTTCGATAAAATAATAGCAAAAGAATCGACAAGTTTGGTATTTAAGAAAAAATCATAACCTGCACACAATGAGAAAATTAATATTTATTATTCCATTATTTTTTTTAAATACGCTTTTGCTTGCCCAAAGTTATGAAGCAAATAAAATCCGAAAAGAGTTAAGCGAAAATACAGATGCTGTCTTTCGTTTATACGAACAGAAGACAGAGATAATTAGCGAAGGAAAGCATAAGATGTATATCCATTACGCAGTTACCATTTTGAACAAGAATGGTGAAGGCTACAATAGGATTGCTCTAAATTATGACGACAAGCTCGTGCGAGTTAATGGCATACAAGGAAACCTATATGATGAAAATGGAGAGCGAGTTAATCGGATAAAGCGAGAAGATATATTTGAAAGAATTTCTACTTCTGGAGGCACACTTTATGACAATAACAAAGTAAAAGTTGCTTATTTGGAACACAAATCCTTTCCATATACTGTGGAATTTGAATACGAGTATATTTTTGATGGAAATCTGTATTTCTACGATTTTATGCCGATCCGTTCTAGCAAAATTTCGTTAGAAAAAGGAAGTTTTGAGGTTGTTACTTCTAATGAGTTGGATATCCGATATAAATCAAATGCTATAGCCAAACCATCTGTATCAGAATCGGAAGGCAATAAAAATTACAAATGGAGTTTGGCGAATATTCCTTCCTTTGAGTACGAAGAGATGGGACGTTTCCGAAGCCTGCTTCCTTCTGTAAATATTGCGCCAATTAAATTTGAAATAGAAGGCTATTCTGGAAAGATGGAAACTTGGAAAGACTTTGGCCATTTCTTTGGAGAACTCTCAAAAGGCAGGCAAGAGATTAGTGGCGATTTGAGTGTAAAAGTAGCTGACTTGGTAGCAGGAAAAGAATCGGTGAAGGAAAAGGCAAAAGTAGTTTACCAATACCTGCAAGAAAATACACGATATGTGAGTGTTCAGCTAGGAATTGGCGGTTGGCAAACATTTCCTGCAAGTTATGTACATGAGAATGGCTACGGAGATTGCAAGGCACTAACCAACTTTACAAAATCTATGCTTGCAGAAGTAGGCGTAGAATCTTATTACGCTTTGGTGGAAGCAGGTGACTTTCCAGACCCAATTGATATAGATTTTCCCAAAAACCAGTTTAACCATGTAATCCTCTGCGTTCCTACAAAGCAAGACACAGTTTGGTTGGAGTGTACAAGTCAGACAAACCCATTCAATTATTTGGGAAGTTTTACTTCTGATAGAGATGTGCTTTTAGTAACTGAAGATGGCGGAGAGGTTGTTCACACGCCAACTTATGGGAATGAAGATAATATGCAAATCAGGAAAACTGATATGATTATCAATGCAGATGTAACAGGTTCGCTGAAAGTAGTCTCCACAAGTACAGGGCTTCAACAAGAGCGATATCCAAACTACTTGACTAAAGACAAAACAGAACAAAAGGAAATGTTGAATAAACTATTCAATATTCCGAGTTCACACATTGAATCTTTCAGTTTTGATTGGGAGAAAGAGCAAATTCCTGTTTTCAGAATTGAGGCGGAAGTAAAATTAGATAAGGCTGGTTCAAAAAATGGGAAACGACTTTTCATTCAACCAAACCTAATTACGAAAGTAAAATACATTCCCGAATCTAATGATGACAGGAAATCAGATATTATAATCAATATAGGGTTTATAGATATTGATACCGTAAACATCACACTTCCTGAAAACTACCATCCAGAATATTCTCCAAAACCAAAGAATATAAAATCTGTTTTTGGAGAATACTCCACAGAAACTAAAATAGAAGGAAATCAGCTCATTTATATCCGAAGGTTTGAGGAAAGCAAAGGAACTTACCCAAAGGAAAGCTATCCAGAATTGATAGATTTCTATAAAAAAATAGTGAAAGCAGACAAAACGAAGGTGGTTTTGGTTGACAAAACTTGATAGGAACGATTTATCAATTAACAAAAGAGGTTGGAGTCAATTCTAACCTCTTTTCTATTGTCTCCACCAACTTTTCCTTAGCTTTGCGCTCCGAACAAAACCCTGAACCAAAATGGTTACTTTCATCCAACTCCAATATATTGTGGCGGTAGATACGTACCGACATTTTGCAACTGCAGCCGAGCAATGCAATATCACACAGCCGACTCTGAGTATGCAAATCAAGAAAATGGAGGATGAATTAGGCGTGAAGGTTTTTGACAGAAGCAAACAGCCTGTCATTCCCACAGATGTTGGCAAGCGAATAATCCAACAGGCAAGAGTCATTCTCAATGAAGCGACAAAGGTTGAAAATATTGTTTCTGAATTTACCGACACAGTTTCTGGCGAGTTACGAGTGGGAATTATTCCTACCTTAGCATCTTCGCTGTTGCCACTTTTTATTGGAGAGTTTGCCAGAGCTTACCCTGAAGTGAAGCTGAAAGTAAGCGAACAGCAAACCGATGTTTTGATTGAACAATTGAAACAAGAGATTTTGGATGTTGCCATTGCCGTTACTCCCATCGAGGATATTGAAATTAAGGCAAATCCCATTTTCTATGAGGAAATCAAAGTGTACGCAAACCCTGCTCATGCGGTTTCCAAGAAGGAAATAGTAGAACTTGCCGATTTATCACAAGCAGGAATTTGGTTGTTGAGCAGCGGACATTGTTTCCGAGACCAAGTGCTGAATCTGTGTTCTGCCAAGCAAGAAATAATGGAAGCCAAGCCCTTTGAATATACAAGTGGCTCTTTGGAAACGGTAAAGAAACTGGTAGATGTAGAAGGCGGATTCACACTCCTGCCAGAGCTTTACCTAGACGAATTGCCATTTGAGGAGCAGGAATTTATTCGGGAAATCAAATCGCCAAAACCTTTGCGAGAAGTAAGTCTGATTTTTACACGAAGCTTCGCCAAACAGAAACTTTTGGATACACTTCATAAACATATTCAAACATTCATTCCAAACAAAATGTTAAATGCCGACAGAGGCAGAGTGGTGGAGTGGAATTAGAGCAATTGAGAATTAGTGAATTTGAGGAATGTGATAATTTGAAAATGAGGAAATCCAGAATGAACAGCGGGGAGAATTTGAATTTTAATCCGTAGAGTTTACGAATACATGAAATAAACATCCTCGGAGTAGTCGCAGACTCTTCGAGTGGTAAGGTCTGTAACAAATGAGTATTCATCATCTCTACCACATCATTTCTTTAAAATCTCATAAATCCTCCGAATCCTGATTTAACTTTGCCAAAAAGCAAATCGTAATTCGTACATCGTAAATCAAAAATATGTCCACAATTCTTCCTAAAAACGATAAGAAAATCCTTCCCATTATTGCCATTCTCTCGGTGGTTGTTCCGCTTTTAGTGGCAATTCTGATGAGCTTCCCACAATCGGGGAAACTTGGAGACTTGGATGTTTCCTTTTTACCTCACTTGAATGGAACATTGAACTCGGCAACTGCCATTCTGCTGATTGCAGGTTTTTTGGCAATCAGAAGCAAAAAGATTGAATTGCATAGAACTTTCATGCTTTCGGCATTTGTGCTTTCTTCTATTTTCCTGATTTCCTATGTGATTTATCATTTCCAAGTGCCTTCCACCATTTTTGGAGACCTTGACCACAGCGGAGATTTGAATGAGTCAGAAGCTTTGGCAATTGAAGGAGTTCGCTCTTTTTATTTAGTGATTCTGCTTACGCATATTGCTCTTTCTACCATTATTGTTCCTTTGGTGTTGCTGTCAATCTACTTTGCATTCTCCAACCAAATTGACCGACACAAAAAAATTGTGCGATTCACATTCCCAATTTGGGTTTATGTGGCAATTACTGGTGTGGTAGTTTACTGGATGATTAGCCCGTATTATGCGTAGTTGCCCAGAGCAATACAAATCACAATCATTACTGACTACCATTATGAATCACAGAATTATACTGTTTGGTTCTCTGACAAATTTTGTGGAGGTCAAAAACAGCTCAGATTAGTTGTCTAATCTGGAGGCTGTAATTGATGATTATTTCGTATTTCATGGAACACATCAACCACAAAAATTGTCAGACAACCTACTGTTTATACTATTTTAGACTTGATTTTCTCATGCTGGTTTTGCCCAAAAGCCTGAACTGAAAGGAAGCCGAAAAGAATTGCGAGGTGCATTGAACGAGTTCAGAAGTTGCTTCGATGTTCATTTCTACCATCTCAAAGTCAAAATAATTCCGAAAAAGAGACGAATTGAAGGCGTGAGTAATATTCACTTCCTCGCTACTGACTCCACCAAAGCCATTCAGGTTGATCTTTTCAAGAATATGAAAATCAGTAGGATTGAGTGGAAAAGCCAAGAATTGGAGTTTGATAGGAAACACAACGCAGTAATGGTTCATTTTCCCAAAACACTCCAAAAAGACAGCCTTTATCAAATAGCGGTTCACTACCAAGGGTCGTCAGTTACTGGAATTGGAAGTTTTAGAGACCATGGTTTCCATTGGGAAAGAGATGGAAATAATAGAAAATGGATTGGATTGATGGCTGAACATTTGGGAGCAAGCCATTGGTATCCTTGCAAAAATCATTTATCGGATGAACCTGATTCTGCTTATTTGCAATGGGAAGTTCCAAAGAAATTCGATTGCTTCTCGAACGGAAAACTCCAATCAGTTGAGGAAATGGAAGGTGGCTATTTAAGACATAACTA
>JBLIFI010000183.1:0-8673 GCA_047633715.1 Flammeovirgaceae bacterium | reverse complement strand
TAGCGTAGCATCCGCTACGACCTTAATCGCTAAAATGTATTTTTACTTTCAATAAAAACACGAATTTTTCTGTACTCATGTCAGAGTCGAGCTGACGCTTGAGGGATGAAAAGGTCTTAGGAAAAACCTGAGACCAGGTCGAGTGTAAGATTTTAAATTCGCCAACAAAACACTTCTGTTGGCAGCCGAAAGCGAGTCAATATTTTTCATGTCAAATTGAATAATGGAAGTTCAATTCTCAAACGAACTTGGAAGGCAGTTGTTTGGGGGAATTGAAAAAGGGGGAATTCGTGCCATCATGAATCATTTCCTTCAAGCCAAAATCCTTTTTCGCAACTGAAATTATTTTCTGTAAATTCCTCTTCCGATAGGAATAAAAAAGCAATTGTTCTTCTGGGAAGAAGAACCTACAATAAATCGTTGCATAAACAGTTCAGAAAAATGCTTCGGTTGGATTTTAAAACTCGCCAATTGATGAGAAGAAAGCTGGCTTAATAATACTCCTTTTCAAATCCTTGGAGATAACCAAAACCATTGCTGTAAGCCAATTTCGGGGTAATTCTTTGGCGTTTAAGTTTATTTTTAGACTTGCTGAGTCTCAAAGATTTAGTAAGTCTGTTTTCGGTAAACCCCAAAATTGAATGCGGAGGTTTAGTTGTCAAATTTAGTCGTAACATCCGCTCGGACTTGAACTTTGAAGGAAGCGTCAGCTTCCAAGACATTATTTGCCTTACACCGACAACCCAAATTCTTTTTATGAAAAAGCCTGTTTCTGAGATGAAATTTGCGTAACATGAGTTAAAGGCTCAAATTTTCAAAGTTGGAGCAGGTATTCCACCAGCTCATCTACATTGGTAAATGGGTTGTATTTGTAATAAGGTATTTCCTTATCGTAGTTAATTTGCTCTCTCAGCCACTTTGCGTTTTCAATGGCTCGATAGGTTTTCCCTTTCAACTGTTCATAATGTTGATGTGATTTTTTGTAGCCACGATAAAAATTCTTCTCCCTCAAATAGCTTTCCACCTCACGAGAACGCTTGAAAGGAATGTTGAATTTTCCAAAATGGAGTAAAAACCAATATTCAAATGAAATTGCAGAGAAAACCATGTTGATTTTATACTGTTTTGCCATCTGAAAAGCCTGCGGATGTTTCGCATATCCATCTAAATCGACCACCACCCAAATGGAATCGTAAGGGTTTTGGTCTTTCACAGCTTCTTTTTTCAGTTGAACAGCCTGTTTTACCAATTCCATTCCCGTGTTGTAAATCGTGTCAAAAATCTCGATTCGCAAGCCCGTGAGCTGATGATCCAGGGTTTTATCTGTCTTGATTCCCGCAAAATAGATGGGTTCCGTCTTCGCTCCTTCACAAAGAATCAGAATTCTTCTTCGTACTTTCCGTTGACTTACTTTCCGTGGTTTAGGCATGAGTTTGAGATGTTATCAAATTGCGTTTAGTAACAAATCTGCGATAAAATTGGCTTTCTTGCAAGGTAAACATACATTCCGTATTAGATTTACGATTTGGTTGGATTTTATGTTTTTGCTAAAATATTTGCAAATCTTCAAATTCACACATTCTGAACTCTTTCTTCTAAAGTCTAATTTCTCATATCTAAAATCTTACTTATGCTCAGTTTTTGGGAACAAAACTCTTTTTTGGAATACGATTTTATTGTGGTTGGAGGCGGAATTGTCGGGCTTTCTACGGCAATTGAAATCAAGGAGCAAAATCCAACCGCAACGATTGCCATTTTGGAGAAAGGCTTTTTTCCTTCTGGAGCGAGTACCAAGAATGCAGGTTTTGCCTGTTTTGGAAGTCTGACAGAGTTACTCTCCGACTTGGAAACCTTATCGGAAACCGAAGTTGCCAATTTGGTGGAATTAAGATGGTTGGGTTTAGAAAAACTCCGAAGCAGATTGGGAGATAACAATATTGGCTATTTGCCAAATGGAGGTTACGAACTCCTGAATACTTCCCAAACTAAGTATTTAGAAAAAATGGAAAGTGTAAATCAACTCATAAAACCACTTTTCAAGTCAGATGTGTTCAGCATTCAAAATCAGAAAATAGCTGAATTCGGATTCAATCCCGATTTTGTAGAGAGTTTGGTTCTCAACCAGTTCGAAGCGCAAATTGACACAGGCTTAATGATGAAATCGCTTATTGCCTACACTTCCAAGCTTGGCATCAGCATTTACAATTCTGCAGCCGTTTTGGAAATAGAAGACGATGGAAATCGGGTTACAGTCAATGTTTCCCAAGAGGGGGAAATACTTCATTTCCGAGCGGGGAAAGTAGCCATTTGCACCAATGCGTTCACTAAAAAGCTACTTCCCAACTTAGATTTAAAACCTGGGCGTGGGCAAGTTCTGATTACAAAACCAATTGAAAAACTCCCATTCAAAGGCGTCTTCCATTACGATGAAGGTTTCTATTATTTCAGAAACTATGGCAAGCGAGTTATTTTTGGCGGAGGAAGGAATTTGGATTTCGAAGGAGAACAAACTACCGAATTCCAAACAACTGAACTCATCCAAACAGATTTAGATAAGAAGCTGTCAGAAGTGATTCTCCCAAATCAAGCCTATGAAATTGAACACCGCTGGGCAGGAATTATGGGTTTTGGAGAGAACAAAAAGCCGATTCTCGAATCAGTTTCTGAAAACGTATTTCTGGGCGTGAGACTGGGCGGAATGGGCGTGGCAATTGGCTCACAAGTTGGAAAAGGCTTGGCGGATTTGGTTTTGGGGTAGGTGTGAAGTTTATGACATTGGAAGTAAAAAGTAGTTCTTTGACAAGTCCCGTGACGTTTACTCTATACGCTAAACACCACGGGATTTGTCAAAGAACTACTTGATTTTGAATGTAAGGGGGGATTACTATCAATTGCCAATGAATGATACCCCTTAATTGAAACAGGAGTTATTCTGTGACAACTTGAATTTTACAATCATCACTAGTTGTGAGAATTAATGATGTTGTACTTGGGCATCCACAATTATATGCATCATCTCCTGCACTACTCCAACCACAACAATCTCCGTTGCAGATATATTTGGTTTTGCCTTGTATTTCGTTTGATGGTGATATTAGGTCTGAATCTTCTATCTGCAATACTGATTTAGAATCTATACCTTCCAAATCGCCATTATCTATTTTCACAAATCGGATTCCATTGCCATCGGAAAGTACAGATACCCCTTTACTTACCTCCATAATTACTAGCATAGAATTCAGATTACCATCTACCTGCATGTCTACTACTCCAAAACTATAGTCGGCAGTTTCTGCATACCTTATTTCAGTAATGTCTATTCTGTTGGCATCTTTTTTTGACTCGCCAGTAGCTTTGTACATATCTATCAATTCCTTATGAGAAGTTGCCAGTTGCTTACCTTGAGGAGAAATTAATGATACGGAAGGATCTACAACCAAAGACTCTTCTTCAAAAGCCCCCTTTTCACAAGAATAGTTGACGAGGATTGCAATACCAAGAACTAAATAGATACTTAACTTTTTAATACTGAATGTTTTCATGATAATTTTTTATTCAATTAACTTGAAGTGGTTGTCTGACAATTTTTGTGATTGATGTGTTCCATGAAATATGAAATAAGGAATAATCATCAATTACAGCCTCCAGATTAGACAACTAATCTGAGCTGTTTTTGACCTCCACAAAATTTGTCAGAGAACCAATAAAGTTAATTGGGATTTAAAATAAAATAACGATTCATATATATATGATAATGAAACTTCTTAGATAAAAAAGCACAAATACTTCAACCTGCTCGGTCATAATTCTATTTCGAACCTGTAAGTGAAAGGAATTAAATAACTTACTCCATTATATTTGTTTCTTTTTGGTCTATTCTTCGTTAAAAATAGTATCCATAGCGATGCTATGCCTACTATTTTTGTCCCAGCGGGGAACCACTAGACTAGCTAACGTAGCCCGACCTCAAAAACAAACTGCGATAATGGCGCACTTTATTTAATTTCTTTCACTAAGAGTTCGCATCTCAGATGCTGTGAAAGCTGAGATATAGCAATACTGTGCTTTCACAAAAAAACTACTTCCCAATTTAGATTTAAAACCTGGGCGTGGGCAAGTACTCATTACCAAACCAATCGAAAATCTCCCATTCAAAAGCGTTTTCCATTACGATGAGGGCTATTATTATTTCAGAAACTATGGCAATTGAGTCATTTTTGGTGGAGGTAGGAATTTGGATTTTGAAGGTGAACAAACCACCGATTTCCAAACAACTGAACTCATCCAAACAGATTTAGACAAGAAACTCTCAGAAGTAATTCTCCCAAATCAAAGCTATGAAATTGAACACCGCTGGGCGGGGATTATGGGTTTTGGAGAGAACAAAAAGCCAATTCTCGAATCAGTTTCTGAGAACGTGTTTCTGGGCGTGAGATTGGGAGGAATGGGTGTGGCAATTGGCTCGCAAGTTGGGAAAGGTTTAGCGGAGTTGGTTTTGGGGTAGCACCAGTTATGCAGAGTTCACCTTTGGCTTGGTAGGTTCGTCCACTAAATTTTTAAGCAATAAAATCTAGCATTAGTACCTCATGTTACTTGACTCTCTATTTTTACCAAAAACTTTTCTAAAATTTCTTGACTGAACAAATATATCAATTGATTTAATCTTAATATTCAGTAGGTCGATAGGTTTTAGTCTATACAATTTATCTGAATTTTTGTAGTAGGAAATTTCTTCAAATTCTATTGATAAAATTATATCATTTTTTTCATCATCTGTTCTTTGATAAAGAAAAACTATTCCAGCTATCTCATATCCTGTAAAAGTGTCCCATAAAAACCTCGAATATAGAGGTAAATTTTGATATAATTCGAGTGGAGATTTACCAACCATATCATCAAGATTATTTGAAAGGATTTCATCAACTATAACTATGACAGAATCTGCCTGGCTAAAGCTTTTTGTTGAGACAGAAAGTAACATAGCTAGAAAACAGATACAAATTATATTTTTCATATTTACTTTGTCGTAACCCTAACTAGCTTTTAGGGTGAATGTAAAAAAAGTTTTAGCACATGACAAAAAATATAAAATATTGTAAATCAATCCTTTAAATCTTGTCAGATTGCCAATTCATAATCCTGCTCGGTTGCAATTCTATTGCCCATCATAACCAAGCTTCG
Organism: Flammeovirgaceae bacterium; assembly: GCA_047633715.1. GTDB lineage: Bacteria > Bacteroidota > Bacteroidia > Cytophagales > Flammeovirgaceae > JBLIFI01. The sequence goes on along the minus strand of JBLIFI010000183.1, from coordinate 3,492 downwards.
TGTCTCAGATGCTATGAAGGCTAAGATATAACAACACTATGTTTCTACAAAAACATGATAAAAATCGCATTTAATTTTGGGAGGGAATTAGCTAGGTGAACTGTGTTTCCAAGTTTGGAATTTAACTCAATAAGGGGTTACTAAGCTGTGGGTTTCATAAGAATTAATAGAGATTGTGAGTATCTCCTTACTTAGACCGATTCCAAACAACATGGAAAAGTGCAAAAAAATTCAATTATTTTTCACAAAAATTTGCATAAGTGGGTTAGTCAAATTATACTTGCAACATCAAAAAAGACAAGTAAACAATAACAAGAGAAAATAGATACTATATGTTGATGCTACAAATGACATACCACACTATTGCACCTTTTGCCGACAAAGGCGGAAGTTGGGTAGCTGATATATGATTGTAGCAAAATAACCTTTTGGACATTCGTAAGAAGCCCCCAACTGAAAGGTTCGGGGGTTTCTTTTTACCTTTTAAACAAAGAAACTATGCTAAATGTGAGCTTAAACATCAATACAGATGATTTTCGTGCAATAGAAGTAGGAGGAAATAATACTTTCCTTCAGCATGGTTCGGATAAATTCTTTCCAGAAAGAATTTCTTTTAAGTAGAGTTTTCTAGAAACTCCACCAAAAGCCCGAACCGTCAGTAAACACGGTTCGGGCTTTTTTGCTTTGGCAACTCTCCCGATTTTCCCGAAAAGAGAATTTGAATTACATCTCCGCTTTTAAAACTCACTCCAGAAGTGAGGCTGGAAAAGTATATTCATTTCAAAAATTACTTAAAACGTATAAATAGTATAATTAAAAGTACAATTATACTATTGTGAGAATTTGAAAATTGAGAGAGTAACAAGCAAGCCTATTCGACCGCATCTATTTTGGGTTGGATTTGCTAAACAGTAAAAACAGTTACTTTCTGGTTGGATTTAATGAAAGCTCTGATTTGTGCTTTGCCCAAAATTGGCGGAACAGACTTGAGAGAAAAAGCTTTCCAATTCGATGAAACTTCTGATGAATGTGGGCAGTTGTGTAATCCAGACTTATACTTTTTATTGATTCATATTACGCTAAAACTCTATTCGTTTCATCGAGTCTGAGGACTGGTTTGCCAGTCCAATCGATAGATATCAGTTCTGAGGAACTTACATGCATAAACAAAGAAGATTTTAATAAAATCAAGTAGCGTTTTAACGAGAATCAAATCTCACTACTTGATACACACTACTAGATACACACTACTAGATACTACTAAAATGGCTACCAATAAATTAAGAGGAAAGGAATTACGGCAATTGGGTTATCCTGAGAAGAAGGTAATCAGTATTGCTTTGGGCTTGATGGAGCGAAATTATAAAAAGAGGTCGAAAACATTCAAGCTGGATTTGCTGGCAGAAGTACTTGCCGAACCAGAGAACTATTTGAAAGACAAAATACTCGGACAAATTGCCGAACAGTTGGCAAAACCAAGTCCAAAATTCAACAATTTGAGCGAGTTCAAAACTTACAAAACCTTTGGCGAAAGTTATATAGGAACGAGTGCCAAACAGCAAATGAATACGGCAATGCAATTGCCAATTACGGTGGCGGGCGCATTGATGCCCGATGCGCACCATGGCTATGGCTTACCAATTGGTGGAGTTTTGGCAACAAATAATGCGGTTATTCCCTACGGAGTTGGGGTGGATATTGGTTGCAGAATGTGCTTGACGATTTATGATATGCCTGAGAATTATATTGGCAGGAATATCCAAAATTTGAAGAAAATGTTGCAAGACAACACGCAGTTTGGGAAAGAAACTTTCAAAAATCCGAAAGACCATGCGGTTTTAGAACGAAAAGAGTTCAGCGAAATTCATGTGGTAAGGGGTTTGAAAGATAAGGCGTATAAGCAGATTGGTTCTTCGGGCGGGGGAAATCATTTTGTGGAGTTTGGCGAGGTGGAAATTACCGATGTGGAGAATGAATTCAAGTTGCCATTGGGCAAATATTTGGGAATTTTATCTCATTCAGGTTCAAGAGGTTTGGGAGCAATGATTGCCAAACACTACACAGACTTGGCGAGGGAAATCACCAAACTACCCAAAATTGCACAGCATTTTGCTTGGCTCGATTTGGATACACACGAAGGTCAAGAATATTGGCTTGCCATGAATTTGGCTGGAGATTATGCTTCGGCTTGTCATCATCAGATTCACGACCGATTGAGTAAGGCACTGGGAGAGAAGCGATTAGCAACCGTAGAGAATCATCACAACTTTGCTTGGAAGGAGAAATTGGCAGACGGCTCGGAAGTAATTGTACACCGAAAAGGAGCAACTCCAGCAGGAAAAGGCGTGTTGGGAGTGATTCCAGGAACGATGACTGCGCCAGGCTATATTGTACGAGGAACTGGTTTTGCTCAATCGTTGGCTTCGGCTTCTCACGGAGCAGGTAGGCAAATGTCTCGCTCGGAAGCCAAGCAATCGCTGACAAAGCATCAGGTAAAAAATTACTTGGAAGAACACGGAGTAACGCTCATGGGAGGTGGCTTAGACGAAGCACCAATGGCGTATAAAGATATTCATCGGGTGATGGATGCGCAACAAGATTTGGTGGAAGTGCTTGGCTCATTCTTGCCAAAAGTGGTGAGAATGTGCGGAGAAACGGAGAGGATTAAGTGATTTGAGGATTGGTTGATGTGGGGATTTGCAGATATGTAAATGAAAAACCTTTCGTACATCGACTCTTTGACGGGGCTTGCCTTCAAGTCGATTTTAATCTGATGAGGCTTTCAAATAACCTGAAGTCTGGTAGGTCGTGCCGACTCTGCCAGCATTTTACCAAATCTAATATCTTAAATCTAAATTCTAATATCTTATAAAACAATGAAACGCAAATTGAACCAGTTGGCTTCTGTGTTGGCAGAAAGCGCAAACTGGACGTGGTGGGCAGGGAAATTCCCCGTGGGTTTCCAGTTGGAATTCGATACTTCCATTACAGATATTTCCATTGAGAAATCGGCAGTTGATAGAATTGCTTTGGCTTTCTACAACTTGTCTTCGGTAACTTTTGTGGAGCGAGGTTTTGCAGAAAAAGGTTGGGCTTACCAACTCAATTCTGGTCAAATCTCTTCTTTGGAAATGACTGACAAGGCTTGTGGATTTAACCGCAAAAAACTGCTTACCGAAATGGAAAAAGAAGCTGTGAAATCCAACACGATTTACGGTGGAAAACCGAATGGAATTGCTTTTAAAACAGCCAAAGTACAGTTCGGCTTCTGGGCTGGAAATACGGGAATCTTGGTGGCTTCTGAATCGGTAAAACTGTTTGGAATGGAAGGTGAGATTTTAGTTGAAAGTTTGCAGATTTAGAAGTTAGAAGTTAGAAGTTAGAGGAAAGAGGAAAGAGGAAAGAAAAAGGATAACATAGAGTGAATTCAGTAATTCTATCTTCTTTCCTTTCTCATTATTTTCTAATTGCTATCACAGTTTTTACTATGAT